>JAIUOJ010000006.1 GCA_020161335.1 Pseudomonadota bacterium | reverse complement strand
CGTCGCGCCGGCCCTGCTGCTTCGGCAGCGACGCCGCCGCGTCCCCGCTTCGCGCGATTCGCGCTTGCCGTCGTCGGCCTGTGTGCGCTCGGCGCGTGCGGCATCGCGCGCGACGCCGGGACGGCCGGCGACGCCGCGCGCGCGCAGCCCGTGTCACTGCCGACCGACGCGGGCGCGCCGCCGCCGCGGCTCGCCCTGATCGATCCCCATCCGCTGCCGGGCGCCGGCGCCGTGGCCTTCGATCCGGCGCAACCGCAGCTGGCCTGGGCCGCGGGCGAGGAGGTTCGCATCGCCCGCCTCGGCGATGGGACCGACGCGAGGCGCATGCCGGTGGGCGCCTGGGTGTCCGATCTCGGATTCGCGCCCGACGCGGCGCTGTGGATCGTGGCCGGCACGCCGCAGCTGTGGCGCGATGGCGCACGCGCGTGCAGCGCCGACGCGGTGGAGGCCGACCGCTTGCTCGCGATCGATGCGCAGGGCGCGGTGGTGGCCGGCTACACGCACTCCGACGGCGTTGGCATGCTGCGCCGGCAGGTGTGGCTCGGGCCGGACTGCGCGGTGGTCGAGGCGCGGCTGGATCCGGTCCCCGCTGGCGTGAATGATGCCGAGGCCGACCCGGGCGCGCCGCTGGGCCGCGCCAGCTTGCGCCGCGTCCACGAACCCGCCGGAGCACTGGCGCAACGCATGGCCGGCGTGCAGCTGCAGGCGGGCGCGGGCGTCGATCGCGCGGTCGCCGTCTCGGACGATGGCCGATGGTGGGTGCTGGAGGGTGCGCAGGGTCGCACCCTGTGGCGGATCGCCCCGCCCTGAGCCGGGCGCCCGCGGCCGTGCCGCGCGTCAGGCGGCGTCGCTGCCGACCACGCGCCCGCGCAGCGAGTTGCTCATTGCCTCGGTGATGACGACATCCACGAACTGGCCGATCAGCCGCGCTGGCGCCGGGAAGTTCACCGAGCGCATGTTCTCGGTCTTGCCGGTCAGTTCGTTCGGGTCCTTGCGCGACGGGCCTTCCACCAGCACGCGCTGCACGCTGCCGACCATTGCCTGCGAGATCTTCGCGGCATTGGCGTTGATCGTCGCCTGCAGGCGCGAGAGGCGCGTGTGTTTGACCTCGTCGCTCACGTCGTCCGGCAGGTCGGCCGCGGGCGTGCCCGGGCGGCGCGAGTAGATGAAGGAAAACGACTGGTCGAAGCCGACGTCCTCGATCAGCTGCATGGTCTTCTCGAAATCGGCGTCGGTCTCGCCGGGGAAGCCGACGATGAAATCCGAACTGATCGAGATGTCCGGACGCACGGCACGCAGCTTGCGGATCTTCTGCTTGAACTCGATCGCGGTGTAGCCGCGCTTCATCGCCGAGAGGATGCGGTCGCTGCCGGCCTGCACCGGCAGGTGCAGGTAGTTGGCGAGCTGCGGCACGTCGCGGTAGGCATCGACCAGCGAGTCGCTGAACTCGAGCGGATGCGAGGTGGTGAAGCGGATACGGTCGATGCCGTCGATCTCGGCCAGGGTGCGGATCAGCAGGCCGAGGTCGGCGAGTTCCTCGCTGTCCTCCATCGCGCCGCGATAGGCGTTGACGTTCTGGCCCAGCAGGTTGATCTCGCGCACGCCTTGGCCGGCGAGCTGGACGGCTTCGACCAGCACGTCCTCGAACGGGCGGCTGATCTCGGTGCCGCGCGTGTAGGGCACCACGCAGAAGCTGCAGTACTTGCTGCAGCCTTCCATGATCGAGACGAAGGCGCTCGGGCCTTCGGCGCGCGGCTCGGGCAGGCGGTCGAACTTCTCGATCTCGGGGAAGCTGATGTCGACCTGCGGCCGCTTCTGTTCGCGGCGGGCGCGGATCAGCTCCGGCAGGCGGTGCAGGGTCTGCGGGCCGAACACGAGATCCACATAGGGCGCACGCTTGACGATGGCCTCGCCTTCCTGCGACGCCACGCAGCCACCGACGCCGATGATCACGTCGCGGCCGTCCTTCTTGAGGGCCTTCCAGCGGCCGAGCTGGCTGAACACCTTCTCCTGCGCCTTCTCGCGGATCGAGCAGGTGTTGACCAGCACCACGTCGGCCTCCTCGACGTTGGTGGTCAGCTCCAGCCCGTCGCTGGCGGCCAGCACGTCGGCCATCTTGGCCGAGTCGTACTCGTTCATCTGGCAGCCGTGGGTCTGGATGAAGAGCTTGCCGCGCGCGGCCTGGGCGGGCCGGGAGGCGCCGGTCGGCGACGGGGCCGGGCGGGGCGGGTCGGCCGGCGCGGGCGCGGCGTCGGCGAGGATCGGCAGGCGGCCCTCACCCCACCGTCCGCCTGGCGAACGGTCTCCCCCTCTCCCGCTTTGCGTGAGAGGGGCGTCGGTCGACGACCTGCGGTCGCCGGATGCTTGTTCGGTCATGGCGTCTCCGGGGGCGCGGCGGTGAGTCCGGGCCGGATGGCTGGGGCGTGGGTCAGCTAGTGTAAGGGTGCGGCCGTTCACGCGTCCGGACCCGGACCCGGTCTCCGTTTGACAATCAAGCACTTGGCAGACAGGCAGGAACGTTGGACACTGCGCGCATGAAAGGGGGCCGGGAGCTGGTCGTGATCCTGGGGCTGGCGCTGTTGGCGTCGGCGGCGCCCGCGTGGGCGGGCACCATCTACCGCTGCGATGGCGACGACGGCTCCCGCAGCTACGTCAGCAAGCGGGTCCCGGGCGCGAAATGCGTCGCGGTGAGCAACTACCGCAGCAGCGCCAGCCGCACCAGCAGCAAGCCCGCGGCGTGGCTGCCGGCCGCCGGCAGTGCGTCGCCGGCCAACCCGGTCGCCGGGGCGCCGGCCACGCCCCACAAACACGCGATCCACAACAACCCGCCGGCCACCTTCATGGGCGGCGCCGGTTCGACGGCGACCCCGGCCGCGGCTGCGCCGGCCACAGCGACCCCGGTGGCGGTCGCCTCGGCGGTGCCCGCGCAGTCGTCGCGCCGTCTGCAGCAGGGACAGGTCTATTCCTACGTCAAGGACGGCGTGCGCCATTACACCAGCCAGCGCCCGCGCGGCGCCGATGCGGGCGCGGTGCGGACGATCCAGTACAGCTTCTTCGAGACCTGCTACGCCTGCGCGCCGCTGCCGGGCGTGAACTTCGGCAACGTGCGCCTGAACGCCGCGGCCTACGCCGCCGAGATCAAGGCCGCGGCACGCGAGTTCGGGGTGGAGGAGGCGATCGTGCGCGCGATCATGCATGCCGAGTCCGCCTACAACCCCAACGCCCTGTCCCGGGCCGGCGCCCAGGGCCTGATGCAGCTCATGCCGGCCACGGCCCAGCGTTTTGGCGTGGCCAACGCCTTCGACCCCGGGCAGAACATCCGCGGCGGCGTCGAGTACCTCGCCTGGCTGCTCAAGCGCTACAACAACGACCTGACCCTGGCCGCGGCCGGCTACAACGCCGGCGAGGGCGCGGTGGATCGCCACAAGGGCGTGCCGCCGTACAGCGAGACCCAGCGCTACGTGGTCCGCGTGGGCCAGCTGGCCGAGCGCTACCGCGGCCACCTCGCCGCGAACTGAGCGCGCAAGCGCCTGATCCCGTTCGGGAAACCAACGCCGCTGCACGGCAGGCGTTGTCGCCGGATTCAGCGTTCCGTTACACTTCGACGTCTTTGAGCGGCCGCTTCCGTGGATTTGGGGGCGGTCCGCGGCAGCCACATCAACAGCTACCGAAAGCGTCGCGGAGAGCCGGATGGCCAACGAAGCGGTAATCGATCCCGCCCAGGGCGGGGAGCCCGACCACCTCGGCCGACGCCGGTTCCTGACGGCCACGACCGTGGCCGTGGGCGCCGTCGGCGCGGGCATCGCGGCGGTGCCTTTCATCAAGTCCTGGAATCCCAGCGCGCGGGCCCAGCTGGCCGGCGCGCCGGTCACGGTCGACATCACCGCCCTGCAGGAAGGCCAGCGCCTGATCGTGGAATGGCGCGGCCAGCCGATCTGGATCGTCAAGCGCTCCAAGGCCATCCTCGAGGCGCTGCCCACACTCGACCCCGAGCTGCGCGACCCGATGTCCGAGAACGCGGACCAGCAGCCGGCCTACATCCAGAAGGACAGCCCGGAGCTGCGTTCTTTCAAGCCAGAGGTCTCGGTGCTGGTCGGCCTGTGCACCCACCTGGGCTGCTCGCCGGAGATGGTGGCCGAGATCCGGCCCGAGCCGTTCGACCCGAACTGGAAGGGCGGCTACTTCTGCCCCTGCCACAAGTCGCGCTTCGACATGGCCGGCCGCGTGTTCCAGGGCGTGCCCGCGCCGTCCAACCTGGTGGTGCCGCCGCACTACTACGCCGACGACAACACGATCGTGGTCGGCGTCGACCCGGGAGCTGCGTGACATGGCCAACGTGATCGAACGCACCGCCAACAACGTCTGGGACTGGTTCACCGCGCGCGCGCCGGGCTTCATGCCCTTCTACCGCAAGCACATGACGGAGTACTACGCTCCGAAGAACTTCAACATCTGGTACATCTTCGGCGTCCTGTCGATCGTGGTGCTGGTCAACCAGATCGTCACCGGCATCTTCCTGACGATGCACTACAAGCCGAGCGCGGCGGAAGCCTTCGCCTCGGTCGAATACATCATGCGCGACGTGGAGTGGGGCTGGCTGATCCGCTACATGCACAGCACCGGCGCCTCGCTGTTCTTCATCGTCGTCTACATCCACATGTTCCGCGGCCTGATGTACGGCTCGTACCAGAAGCCGCGCGAACTGGTGTGGATCCTCGGCATGCTGATCTACCTGGTGCTGATGGCCGAAGCCTTCCTGGGCTACGTGCTGCCGTGGGGCCAGATGTCGTTCTGGGGCGCGAAGGTGATCATCTCGCTGTTCGGCGCGATCCCGGTGATCGGCAACGGCCTGACCGAATGGATCATGGGCGACTACCTGCCCGGCGACGCCACCCTCAACCGCTTCTTCGCGCTGCACGTGATCGCGCTGCCGCTGGTGCTGCTGCTGCTGGTGGTGCTGCACCTGGGCGCGCTGCACGAGGTGGGGTCGAACAACCCGGACGGCGTCGAGATCAAGAAGGGCCCGAAGGGCAACCGCTGGTCCAAGAACGCGCCGGCCGACGGCATCCCGTTCCACCCGTACTACACGGTCAAGGACGGGTTCTACGTCTGCTTCTTCCTCATCATCGGCGCCTTCATCGTGTTCTTCGCGCCGGCGTTCGGCGGCTGGTTCCTCGAGCACGACAACTTCGTCGAGGCCAACCGCCTGGTCACCCCCGCGCACATCAAGCCGGTGTGGTACTACACGCCGTACTACGCGATGTTGCGCGTGGTGCCGAACAAGCTCGGCGGCGTGATGGTGATGTTCGGGGCGATCGCGATCCTGTTCCTGGTGCCATGGCTCGACCGCGCCAAGGTGAAGTCGTACCGCTACCGCGGCCTCCTGTCGAAGGTGCTGCTGGGCATCTTCGCGGTCTGCTTCATCTGGCTGGGCAAGATCGGCGCCGGCCCGGGCACGGACCCGGTCGAGACCATCATCGGCCGCTTCCTGACCGCGTTCTACTTCCTGTTCTTCCTGACCATGCCGCTGTGGACGGCATTCGACAAGACCAAGCCGGTGCCGGAACGGGTGACGATGCATGAATAAGACCTTCAAGACCCGCGTCGCGACGTTCGCCGCCGGGCTGGTGCTGTCGTGCTCCGCGCTCGCCGCCGAGGGCGGCGCGCCGCTGCTGCATTCGGGCACGGACCTGTCGAACAAGGCGTCGCTGCAGCGCGGCGCGCAGGTGTTCATGAACTACTGCTCCGGCTGCCACTCGCTGCGATTCCTGCGCACCTCGCGCATGGCAGACGACCTCGGCCTGACCCAGGACGAGGTGATGGCCAACCTCAACCTCACCGACGCGAAGTACGGCGATCACATCCTCTCGGCGATGCCCGCCGACCAGGCGGTGAAGTGGTTCGGGCAGGTGCCGCCCGACCTCAGCCTGACCGCGCGCTCGCGCGGCAGCGACTGGATCTTCACGTACCTCAAGTCGTTCTACATCGACGAGACGCGGCCGCTGGGCTGGAACAACACGCTGTTCCCGAACGCCTCGATGCCCAACCCGCTGTGGGAACAGCAGGGCGTCCAGCACGCGGTGTTCGGCGAGCACGACGCCGAGACAGGAACCACCCCGGTCGAGCGTCTGGAAGTGGCGGCGCCGGGCACGCAAAGCGCGGCCGAGTTCGACCAGACCGTCCGTGACCTCACCGCGTTCCTCGAGTACGCGTCGGAGCCCGCGGCGCTCAAGCGCCAGGGCATCGGCGTGTGGGTCATCGTGTTCCTGTCGTTCCTGACGCTGCTCGCGTGGCTGCTCAAGGGCGAGTACTGGAGGGACGTCCACTAACGGCAGGCGGTGCCGAAGGCAGGCTGTCCGGCACGGGCGGGCTGCGGCCGGTCCGGCTCCCCGGCGGTGGGGTACGACCGTGGCGACCGCCTGCGATGGGCAGTCGGCGCCGTGCGATCGGCGGATTCCGGTCGCGGGAGAGGCCGTCCATGGCTGCGAGTCCACGTATGCGCAATGCAATGACCCTGTTTTCTTCCGTTGACGACGTGCTTTGCCACCGCGTGCGCCTGGTCCTCGCCGCGAAGGGCGTGTCCTACGACCTGGTCCCGGTCGATCCGCAGAATCCGCCACCCGACCTGATCGACCTCAATCCCTACCATTCGGTGCCGACCCTGGTCGAGCGCGACCAGGTGCTGTATGCCGCCAGCGTGGTCAGCGAGTACCTCGACGAGCGCTACCCGCATCCGCCGCTGATGCCGGTCGACCCGTTGTCGCGCGCGCGCCTGCGCCTGGCGATGCTGCGCATCGAGCACGACTGGGTGCCGCAGGTGCAGGCGATCCAGTTCGGCGGCAAGCAGCAGGCCGATGCCGGCCGCAAGCGCCTGAAGGAACTGCTGACCGCGTCGATCCCGCTGTTCAAGGCCAGCAAGTTCTTCCTCAACCCGGAAATGAGCCTGGCCGACTGCGCGATGGCGCCGATCATCTGGCGCCTGCCGGCGCTGGACGTGGCCCTGCCCAAGGATGGCAAGGTGATCGAGGAATACGGTAACCGCATCTTCCGCAACCCCGGCTTCGTGCGCAGCCTGACCCCGCAGGAAAAGCACCTGCGCGTCCTGCCCGAGTGATCGCCCGCACGGCGGCCCGCCACCGTGCGGGAGTTGCCTTCCGCGGCCGCGCTGCGGCACTGTAGTCCCGCGATGCCCGATACGCCGCCCAGCATGACCAGCCACCGCCCGTACCTGCTGCGGGCGCTGTACGAATGGATCTCGGACAACGGGATGACCCCGCACATCCTGGTCGACGCCGCGTTGCCCGGCGTGCGCGTGCCACCGCACACGGTGAAGGAAGGGCGGGTGGTGCTCAACATCGCCGAGCGCGCGGTGGCCAAGCTCGAACTCGACAACGAGGCCGTGCGCTTCACCGCGCGCTTCGGCGGCGTCAGCCATCCGGTCTCGGTACCGGTGTCGGCGGTGCTGGCGATCTACGCCCGCGAGACCGGGCAGGGCATGGCCCTGCCGGACGACACCGGCGCAACCCTGCCGCCCGACGACGAACCGAACCCACCGGACGACACGCCCCCGGCCGATGACGGTGGCCCGAAGCGCGGCGCCCACCTGCGGGTGGTCAAGTAGGCGCAGCCCGACCAACCCCCGTGGATTCCTGGGGGCGATGTCGCAAAAGGGTTCGGCGTGTTCGACGCATTTGTCCCGTGGGTGTCCATCCGTCAAAGGCGCGCGGGCGGCAGCCGGAAATGTGTTCGCCATAGCCCTCCGCCCTCTTTCCCGGTGCCGGGGGAGTGAGGCCCGACCGGAGCGGCGTAGCACTGCTTGGATCGCTGAATCCGGCGCGAAACTGTGCGCGACTTTGTCTTTCCGGTTAACTGTATGTTAAGTTTCGATGACCTGAACGGAAGGATCCGCGTGTATCAGGGCTTCGACGGGCGCTGCGGGGGAAAGCGTTGCGCACGTAACTCATTGATGTTCAAGGGGATCTTGAATGATGACTCGCCGTTTCCGGCCGAAGGCCGACAAGTTGAGTGTGGCACTGGTCACCGCCATTGCGATTTCCGCAACCGGCGCCAGTTTCGCCCAGACCGCGCCGGCCACCGACGACACCGACACCACGCCTGCCGCGCGTAGCCAAACCGGGCAGGCGACCACGCTGGACAAGGTGTCGGTGACGGGTTCGCGCATCAAGCGCGTTGATGTCGAGGGGCCAGCACCGGTGACCGTGATCACCGCCGAAGAGATACAGAAAAGCGGTTTGAACACCGTCTACGAGGTGCTCAACACGCTCACCCAGGTAACCGGTGACGTCGACAACGAGATGAACCCGGGCAGTTGGACGCCCAACGGCGCATTCATCAATCTGCGCGCGATGGGCCCCGGCTACACCCTGACCCTCGTCAACGGCCGTCGCATGGCCGACTACCCGCTGTCCTACCGTGGCCAGTCCAATGCGGTCAGCACCAGCAGCATCCCCGCGGGTGCGGTTGAGCGCATCGAAGTGCTGTCCGGCGGCGCCTCCGCAATCTACGGCTCCGACGCGGTAGCTGGCGTGGTCAACGTCATCACCAAGGAGAACTACGAGGGCGACGAAGTCCGCCTCAAAGGTGCCACGACCACCCAAGGCGGCGGCGACAACGTCACGTTCCAGTGGACCGGCGGCCGCAGCGGCGAGCGCTGGTCGGCAACGTACGGCGCGGAGTACTATGCACGCGAAGGCATACTGGCGTCGCAGCGCGACTTCATGGATTCCTATTACGACAATCCGGCGTTCCGTGGCCGGGAGGAATTCGTCAACAATCCGGCCGTCGGCATTCGCCTTTACCGCTACGCCCCGAATGCCACGTATCCGGTGGGAGTGCCCACCACGTCCAACTACTGGCTCGGCGCCGACGGCAGCCTGATCGCAGAGAACGCTGCCGGCGGTGCTGGCATCGCCGCACTGCGCAACAACTGCGCCCAATTTGGCGTGTTTGAGCCCTACAACACGTCGGCCGCCATCTCCAACGTCACCGGGACGCCCAACGGCTGCGGCTTCTTTGGTCAGCCGGCGACACAGACCATCCAGAGCAAGTACGACCGCCAGTCTGTGTTCGCTTCGGGTACCTACGACTTCGAGGGCGGCGTGCAGCTTTACGGCCAATTCCTGGGAACGCGCCTCGAGAGCATGACGGCCAACGGCACTCGCTTCATACAGCCGCCGGGCGGCACGATCTACAGCCCGACGCTGGGCCGCATGTATTTCCTGCGTCACCTAACGCTGGCCGAGATCGGGTCGCCGCAACAAATCCTGCACGAGGAAAAATCGTTCAACCTCGCGGCAGGCTTACGCGGCACGTTCTTTAGCGACAAGTTCGACTGGGACTTCGGCGTCGCCCACTCGCGATTCGAATATGAAGGCAAGCGTCCCTGGCTGCTGACCGGGCCCACGCTCGGCTACTTTTTCGGTGGCGTTTCCACTGCGAACGTGCCAGGCACGACGATCCCGATCTATCCGAACATGACCGAGGAACACCTGCGGCGCTGGCTGTCGCCGATCACGCCCGAGCTCTATCGGACCTTTGCGGATGACCTAGTCACGACCGGCGAATCGAAGTCCACTCAGGTCAACTTTACCGTGGGTGGCGATCTGTTCGACTTGCCCGCGGGTGCGCTGGGCATGGCGGCGGTGATCGAGTGGGGCAGCCAGGAGTACGAACAGGTGCCGGATATCCGGACCACGACCGACTACACCGGTCCGGATCGGGCAATGGGCTTGACAAGCACGCGAGGTAGCGGCGAGCGCGATCGCTATGCGTTCGGCGTCGAGTTCAGCATTCCGATCTTCAGCCAGCTCAAGGCGAGCCTGGCCGGTCGCTACGACAACATAGATGGCATGGCGGAAAGCGCCAGGACCTGGTCGGCGGGCCTCGAGTACCGTCCCTTCAGCAACCTGATGCTGCGCGGGAACTACGCCACCAGCTACCGCGCACCGGACATGGCCTATGTGTTCGCCGAGGAGTCCGGCGGTTACGGCACTTACAACGACTACTACCGTTGCCGCCGCGATGGATTGACCCCGACCTCCGGCGCTGGCAATCCCTGCTCGACCAGCGCCAACCCCAATCTCGCAGACTACCGTTACCAGATATTCAGCCTGCGAGAGGGAACGCCTGACCTCGGTCCGGAGAAGGGCAAGTCGTTCACGGCCGGCTTCGTGTGGGACGTCATCGATGGCATGTCGCTGTCGATGGACTACTACAGCATTGAACTGGAAGGCAAGGTGCAGTTCCTCGATGCAGACTACCTGCTGCGGACGGAAGCAGACTGCCGTCTTGGTCGCACCGAAGCCGGCGCGGCCGTGGATTCCAACTCCACCCAATGCCAGGACTTCATGCGCTTCGTGGAGCGTACCGGTGATCAGGACAATCGCATCTCCACGTTCTGGACGTACCCCTACAACCAAGCGCTCACCAAGACCTCTGGTATCGACACGTCGTGGCGTTATCGGTTCACGACGGGCTGGGGCAACTTCAACCTGAGTGCGGGTCATACCATCGTGCTGGAGTTGGAAGACCAGCCGTACGCGGGTGGTGCCGTGCTGGACCGTCGCGTAAACCGCCAGTACTTCGACTTCCGCAGCCGCGCCAACTGGGGCATCAACTGGAACAGGGATAGTTGGAGCGCCTACCTGTCTGGCTACCGGCTTGGCTCGCTCCCGAATTGGGCGGAAGACGGGCGCATCGATCCGTTCGTTATCTGGAACGGCAGCGTCAGCAAGCAGGTTACCGAGAAGATGCGCATTGGCTTCCAGGTGACTAACATCCTCGACGAGCGTCCGCCGCAGGACGAAACGTTCGACGCTTATCCCTACTTCTGGCGCAGCTACCAGGTGGGTGCGATCGGCCGTCAGATCGGCGCAGACATCGTCTACAAGTTCTGAGGCGACTTCCTGCTTCCCAAAAAGAGCCCGGCGAAAGCCGGGCTCTTTTTGCCGTGTGAGCCAAACTGGACCCTTCAAGGAGATGACTTCCGGCGCATGTCGGCTTCCGGATGCTGGGCGATACTGGAAGCACTCCTTGCCAACCTGCGGCACAAAGCCATGCGCCCGATCGTCCATGCCCTGCTGTTGCCGCTGCTGCTCGCATGCCCGTTCGGGATGGCGCTGGCGCAGGCAACCGCCAAGGCCGCCTCGCCCGACGGGTCGCTGGACCCGATGATGGTGCAGGCCGGGTTCCTGTCCGGCCACCCTGACCTGAGATTCCGCATTCGTGGGCTTGACGAGTTCAAGGCAGGCAATCGCGAAGACGCCTTCCGATACTTCCAGCGTGCCGCCTACTATGCGGACAAGCCCTCGCAGGGCATGGTCGCGGAGATGTACTGGAATGGGCAGGGCGTTCCCGCGGACCGCGCGCTGGCCTACGCGTGGATGGATCTGGCCGCAGAGCGCGGTTATCTGACATTCGCGACAGCGCGTGAGCGGTACTGGAGCGAAATGACCGAAGCGGAGCGCAATCGCGCGCTGGAAGAGGGCCAGGCCCTCTATGCGAGGTTTGGTGATGCAGCCGCGCAGCCGCGCCTGGCGACCGTCCTCCGCCGCGAGCGCGGCAAGATGACCGGCAGTCGGCTCGGAAGCGGCTCCGGCAGCCTGCAGGTGCTGGTGGCGGGGCCCGATGGCGAGTACGAGGCGATCGACGGCTCGAAATTCTATGACCCGAAGTACTGGGATCCGAAGCAGTACCAGGCGTGGCACGACTCGGTCTGGATGCGTCCACGCATCGGGCGCGTGGATGTGGGCGGCGTCGAGAAGGTGCCGGAACAGGGCGCCATGTCGACGCGCGTGCCCAAGGTCGCGCCCGATGTCGATGCCGAGGAGCCGTCTGTCCCCGAAGGCGAGGGCACCCCGCCTGGCAGACAGCCTCCACGCTGAAGCTCGCCCCACGGCGCGGGCGGCCCTTCAGAAGCGATCGTGCTTCACCTGCGTCAAGCGTGGCGCCGCGTCCAGCGGCAGCGGATCATCGGGTGAGCGGCGGCGCGGGCCGCTGAAGTAGACCAGTTCATCGCGGAACAGCACCAGCTTGCCGATGTGGCGCTGGATGCCGTCCTCGGAGTATTCGAAGCGGAAGCTGCGCTCCAGGCCGAGGCGGCCGTCATCGCCGCGGCGCAGCTTCAGTCCGTTGGCATGCACGCTCTGGTCCAGCCAGATCACGCCGGCGGACTGGCAGGCGTCGCGGCCCAGCAGCGCGGCGCGTTCGGCCGCGTCGCGCGCGGAAGTCCACCAGCCATAGGCGGCGGCGCCGGCGATCATCAGCAGGATCAGGGTGGGGTAGTCGGGCATGGTCGGCAATGTGGCGATGCCGGCGGCGGATTGCAATGCGGCAACGCCCGGCGGGCGCCCGCCGCAACGGCGGGGCGCGCGGGTCCAGGTCGAAGCTCAGGGGTCCGCGCGGCCCAGCTTCAGCGACAGGTCGATCGCGCGCACGTGCTTGGTCAGGCCACCGATCGAGATGCAGTCCACGCCGTCCTCGGCGATCGTGCGCAATCCGGCGAGGTCGACGCCGCCGGACACCTCCAGCGGGATCGCGCCGTCGAACGGCGCGCCATGGGCGATGCGCACGGCCTCGCGTCGCGTCGCGGCATCGAAATCATCGATCAGGATGCGGTCGCAGCCGGCGGCCAGGGCCTCGCGCAACTGGTCAAGGGTTTCGACTTCCACGATCAGCGGCAGCATCGGCTGGGCGATGCGAGCGACCTCGATCGCCGCCGCCACCGAGCCGAATGCGCGGATGTGGTTTTCCTTCAGCATCACCGCGTCGAACAGGCCGATGCGGTGGTTCACGCCACCGCCCACGCGCACCGCGTACTTCTGTGCGGCGCGCAGGCCGGGCAGGGTCTTGCGCGTGTCGAGGATCTTCGTCGCCGTGCCGCGCACCGCGTCGACGTAGGCGGCGGTGACGGTGGCGGTGCCGCTGAGCGTCTGCAGGAAGTTGAGCGAGGCGCGCTCGGCGCTGACCAGGGCCCGTGCGTGGCCTTCGAGCGTGGCCAGCACGGTCCGCCCGTGCACGCGCTCGCCCTCGGCCACGCGCCAGTCGATGCGCACCGCCGGATCGAGCGCACGATGGCAGGCGTCGAACCAGGGGCGGCCGCAGACCACGGCGTCCTCCTTGCACAGCAGGTAGGCGTGATCGGGGCGGTCGGGCAGCAGCGCCGCGGTGACGTCGCCCGAGTCGAGGTCTTCCGCCAGCGCGCGCGCCACGTCGGCGGCGACCTGCGCCGGGTCCGGGGCGGCGACCGCGCTCATGCCTTGGGGAAGTCGGGGATCTGCGCGGTGGGGATGCCTTCCTCGACCAGCAGCACCGGGATGCCGTCGTCGACGCGGTAGACCAGGCGATGGTCGCGCGTGACGAGGGCCTCGCGCAGCGGCGCATCCTGCGCGGTCTCGTCGACGCGCCGCAGCGTGCCGCCGGCAACCGTCGCATTCAGTGCCGCCAGCCCGGCCGTGTCGAGCAGCGACAGCGGCTGCCGGGTGGCGGGGCACACGAGGAGGTCGAGCAGCTTGCGGTCCATGGCAATCCGACGGGCGAACGAATCGGTAGAATACGTCTTTAGGCCCGGGAACCGCCATGTCCGCCACCCCTGCCAGCCCGCTCGTCGGCGTCGTGATGGGCTCGCGTTCCGACTGGGACACGATGCAGCACGCCTCGGTGAAGCTCGACGCGCTCGGCATCGCGCATGAAGTGCGGGTGGTGTCCGCGCATCGCACCCCCGACGTACTGTTCGACTATGCGGCCAGCGCGCAGGCACGCGGGCTGCGCGCGATCATTGCCGGCGCCGGCGGCGCGGCGCACCTTCCGGGCATGCTCGCCGCGAAGACCGCGATACCGGTGCTCGGCGTACCGGTGCAGAGCAAGGCGCTCAATGGCCTGGATTCGCTGCTGTCGATCGTGCAGATGCCCGGCGGCATCCCGGTGGCGACGTTCGCGATCGGCCAGGCCGGCGCGATCAACGCGGCGCTGTTCGCCGCGGCGTTGCTCGCCCACGACCATGCCGCCATCGCCGAGGCGCTGGCCACGTTCCGCCAGCGCCAGACCGACGATGTCGCCGGCCACGACGATCCGCGGCAGTGAGCGCGTCGCGATGACGACGGTGGGCATTGACAGGCAGGCGCGGCGTGCGTGCCCGGTCCCCTCACCCCATCCCGCCCGTGTCAACGGGAGCGCGCGCGTGGCCGCGAGGCGGGCGTTGCTTGGTGTGGTCCACCACATGCAGGAATACCCGTCGCCATGACCACCGTCGGAATCCTGGGCGGCGGCCAGCTCGCGCGCATGCTGGCGCTCTCCGGCGCGCCGCTGGGCCTGCGCTTCCTGGTGATGGACACCGTGGCCGATGCCTGCGCCGGCCAGTTCGCGCCGCTGCTGGTGGGCGACTATCGCGACGAGGCGGCGCTGGCGGAGTTTGCGTCGCAGGTCGACGTGGCCACCTTCGACTTCGAGAACGTGCCCGCCGAGAGTGCGGAGTGGCTGGCGCAGCGCGTGCCGGTGTTCCCCAACCCGCGCGCGCTGGCGACGGCGCAGGACCGGATGGTCGAGAAGACGCTGTTCCGTGAACTCGGCATCCCGGTGCCGGCGTTCGCCGACGTGCCCGACCGCGCCGCGCTGGATGCCGCGATCGCCGCGATCGGCGCGCCGTGCATCCTCAAGACGCGGCGGCTGGGCTACGACGGCAAGGGCCAGTTCCGCATCAAGGCCGCGGCCGACGCCGATGCGGCGTGGACGGCGCTGGGCGAGCAGGCCGCGAGCGTGGGCCTGATCCTCGAGGCCTTCGTGCCGTTCGAGCGCGAGCTCAGCGTGGTCGCGGCGCGCGCGCGCAACGGCGAGTTCCGCGCGTGGCCGCTGACCGAGAACTGGCATGTCGATGGCGTGCTGTCGGCCAGCCTGGCACCGGCCGCCGTGGCGCCGGCGCTGCACGACGCAGCCATCGCGCATGCGCGCGCGCTGGCCGAACGGCTCGACTACGTCGGCGTGTTCGCGCTGGAGCTGTTCTGCCGCGATGGCCAGCTGCTGGCGAACGAACTCGCGCCGCGCGTGCACAACTCCGGCCACTGGACCATCGAGGGCGCGGAGACATCGCAGTTCCAGAACCACCTGCGCGCGGTGCTCGGCCTGCCGCTGGGGGAGACACGCATGCTTGGCCACGCCTGCATGCTCAACTGGATCGGCGCCATGCCGGATGCGGAGCCCGTGCTGCGCGAAGCCGGCGGCCACTGGCACGACTACGGCAAGTCCGCGCGCGAGGGACGCAAGGTCGGCCACGCCACGCTGCGTGCCGACACCGTCGAGGCGTTGGCGCACGCGCTGCAGGCGGTGGGCACTGCGCTGGGGCGCGAGGCGCAGGTGGCGCCGGTGGTCCGCGCCCTGGCGCACCTCGCTCCCGCCTGAGCCGCGGTGCCGCGCAGGCACGACGCCGCATCCCGGCCATCGGGCAGCCGAGCGGCATCGGCCATCAGCGTTGACGGGCCTAGGTCGCGCGCATCCGCGCAGCGATGCCCTTCCAGTTGACCAGCGGCCAGAAGGCCGCCAGCGCGCGGGCGCGCTCCTCGTCTCCGGCGGGCAGCGGGCAGACCAGCAGCGGCGTGTCCTGGCCGGTGAGCGGACTCACCGCGGGCGGTGTCGCCACGATGGCCAGTCGGCCATCGCGCCGCTGCACCAGCCACAACCGTCCGCTGCCGGCGAGGTGGCGGGCCGCGTCCTCGAAACGCGCGCGGAAGCCGGCGACATCGCCGAACGCGCGGGCGAGGGCTTCGGCCAGCGCCGTGCCAGGTTCCTGCGGCATGCCCGGTTGTGGCGGCGTCAGGCTGGTCCAGAGGAAGGCATCGCTCCAGGCCTCGACCGCGTGCGCGGCCAGCGCGCCGCGGGCTTCGCGCGCCAGTTGCTCCAGCGAGGTGCCCGCCTGCGCGTCCTCGTCCAGCGTGGCCTTGATGGCGTCAAGGTGCGCCTGCTGCGCGCGGCGGCGATGTTCGATCGCCTCGGGCGGCAGGTGCGGCGCCAGCGCGGCGGGTTCGTAGGGCAGGGGTGACAGGTCCAGCGGCATGCGGTGTATCCGGGCGGCGCCGGCGGGAGTGCGGTGGCGGGCGGGCATACAATACGCAAAACCCACGCACCGGTTCGCCGCGGACAACGTCGCGGCGCCGTGGCCCCGCAGGAGCGTCATCCATGGCCGTACTCGAACGCATCCAGGCCGAAGTCGACAACCACCCCGTCGTGCTGTTCATGAAGGGCACGCCGCAGTTCCCCATGTGCGGCTTCTCCAGCCGCGCCATCGAAGTGCTCAAGGCCGCCGGTGCGGTCGGCGTCCACACCATCAACGTGCTGGAAGACCCGGAGATCCGGGCCAACCTGCCGCGGTTCTCGAACTGGCCCACCTTCCCGCAGCTGTTCATCCACGGCGAATTGATCGGTGGCTGCGACATCACCCTGGAGCTGCACGAGAGCGGCGAGCTGGCGCGCATGATCGCGGAAGTGCAGAAGGCGTGAGCGCGACCGCGGCCGCGATCCAAGGGGCGGTGCTGGCCGACCGCGTGGTGCTGGTCGCCGGCGCCCACGGCGGCTATGGCCGTGCGGTGGCCACGGCCTTGGCGCGCGCCGGCGCGACCCCGGTACTGCTCGGGCGCGAGGTGCGCAAGCTGGAGCAACTGGCCGACGCGCTGGAGCGCGAGGGCGCACAGCCGCTGCTGTATCCGATGGACCTCGAAGGCGCGGGGCCCGACGACCATGCCGAACTGGCCGCGCGCATCGGCGAACGCTTCGGGCGGCTGGACGGGTTGGTGCACTGCGCCGCCGATTTTCCCGGCCTGACCCCGCTGGTGCACGTCGATCCGGCGGTCTTCGCGCGCACGCTGCACGTCGACCTCACCGCGCGCTGGTGGCTCACCCAGGCCTGCCTGCCGCTGCTGCAGGCCTCCGCGACCGGGACGGTGGTGTTCGTCATCGACGGCTCGCCCGCGGCGGTGCCGGCCTACTGGGGCGGCTACGGCCTCGCCCAGCACGGGCTTGAGGCGCTGGTGAAGATGCTCGACGCGGAAACCGCGGCCACTTCCCTGCGTGTGCGCGCCCTGCGGCCCGGGCCGATGCGCACGCCCTTGCGCGCCCGCGCCTATGCCGCCGACGGCGATCGTGCGGCGCGCGATCCAGCGGCCTTCGCCGCCGACTGCATCGAGGCGCTGGCGTGACCATCCTCTCCGCGGCCCTGCTGCTGTTCCTGATCCTCGACCCGCTGGGCAACATCCCGGTGTTCCTCAGCATGCTGCGCCGGCTGGAGCCGCGCCGGCAGCGGATCGTGCTGGCGCGCGAACTGCTGATCGCGCTGGGCGTGCTGATGCTGTTCCTGTGGGCCGGCAAGTACGCGCTGGAGGTGATGCACCTGCGCCAGGAGTCGGTATCGATCGCCGGCGGCATCGTGCTGTTCCTGATCGGCATCCGCATGATCTTCCCGCCGCCCGAGGGGCTGATGGGCGACATCCCCGGCGGCGAGCCCTTCATCGTGCCGATGGCGATCCCGCTGGTGGCCGGCCCCTCCGGCATGGCCGCGGTGATGCTGATGGGCAGCAAGGAGCCCGATCGCCTGGCCGACTGGAGCCTCGCCCTGTTCCTGGCCTGGGCCGCGACCGCGGCGATCCTGTTCTCGGCCACCTCGCTGTACCGCCTGCTCGGCAGCCGCGCACTGACCGCCATCGAGCGCCTGATGGGCATGCTGCTGGTCGCGATCTCGGTGCAGATGCTGCTCGATGGGCTGGCCAGCTATCTCGGTCGCGCCCCCGCCTGAACGGTTGTGCAACGCAGCAACAACCACTTAGCGGCACTATCTAGACCAGCCATTAAATCCAGTCCCGTCAAGCACTTCCGGGCAGATGACGCCTGACTTTTTGCTGTCATGTGCAACCGTTACCGTGTTAATCTGAAGTTAACCCGATGTGATCCGTGTCGCTGCCTGGACAGGGGCGGCGTGAGTCCGGCGACGTGGTGCATCGGTTCCGTCAAGACCACACCTTGCATCGAGGCCTCCAACATGACCCACCGTAACCGCATTCGACTGTCGAAACTGTCGATCGGATTGATCGCTGCGCTCGCCGCGGCGCCCGTCTTCGCACAGAGCACGTCGGCCGGTGTCGGCGGCCTGGTCACCGACAACGGCGGCCAGCCGGTTGCGGGCGCGGATGTGGTCATCACCCACGTCGAATCGGGCACGGTCAGCCGCGCCACCACGGATGCCAGCGGCCGCTACAACGCCCGCGGCCTGCGCGTCGGCGGCCCCTACGAAATCACCATCACCAAGTCCGGTGCCGGTACCAAGACCGAAGACAACGTCTACCTCAACCTCAACCAGATCAGCACGGTCAACGCCGCGCTGACCGGCGACCTGACCACCCTGGGCACGGTGACCGCGGTGGGCGTGGCCGGTGGTTCGGAAGTGTTCAGTGCCACCAAGATGGGCTCGGGCACCTCGGTCGACCAGCGCACCATCCAGTCGCTGCCGTCATCGACGGGCAACATCCAGGACTTCATCCGCCTCGATCCGCGCATTGCCTTCACCGACCGTGCTTCGGGCAGCATCACCGCGGGTGGCCAGAACCCTCGCTTCAACAAGATCACCATCGACGGCGTGTCCGCCAGCGACACCTTCGGCCTGGAAGGCAACAACATGCCGACCCAGCGCCAGCCGGTGTCGATGGAAGCGATCGAGGCGCTGGACATCAACCTGTCGAGCTACGACGTCACCCTGTCCGGCGCGGCCGGCGCCAACATCAATGCGGTCACCAAGTCCGGCACCAACGCGTTCAGCGGGTCGGTTTACGGCTACTACCGCGATGGCGACTGGTTCGGCAAGCACCCGCTGACCAATGCTGACTTCAATGAGTTCACCGACGAGACCACCTACGGCATCACCTTCGGCGGCCCGATCATCAAGGACAAGCTGTTCTTCTTCGCCAACTACGAGAAGTACAAGCGCGGCAAGCCCAGCCCGGACCTCGCCAACACCCCGCTGATGCGCGCCGATGGCGACTTCGATGCCGCCGATCTGGCGGAGGTGCAGCGCATCGCGCGAGACGTGTGGGGGTTCGAGCCGGGCGAGACCAGCGGCAACGGCAACACCGAGCTCGAGGAATACGCGCTCAAGATCGACTGGAACATCAACGACAACCATCGCGCCAACATCCGCTATTCCAAGCTGGAGCAGACGCGCGTGCGCCCGGAGGGCTCGAATGCCAGCGCCGTGGCGCTGAGCTCGAACTGGTTCAACCACGAGAAGACCGTGGAGAGCTACGTCGGCCAGTTGTTCAGTGACTGGACCGACAACTTCTCGACCGAGTTCAAGGTTTCGTACCGCGACTACTCGGCGATCCGCGTCACGCCGACCACCGCGCCGACCATCCAGGTGTATTTCGAGGACGGCAACCCAACCAACGCCCCGACCGCCGGCGACTTCATCCGCCTGGGCACCGAGCGCAGTTCGATGGGCAACGCGCTGTTGACCGAAACCTGGAACTACTTCGCCGCCGGCACGTGGACGGTGGGCAACCACGACATCAAGTTCGGCGCCGAGTACAGCGACAACGACATCTACAACTACTTCCTGCAGGATTCGTGGGGCAACTACAGCTTCTACGGCATCGAAAACTTCAGGAACGGCATCTACTTCGACTACGACCTGCAGTACCAGACCGCGCCGGGCTCGGTGCCGGCGATCTACAGCAACAAGACCATTGGCCTGTTCCTGCAGGACACCTGGTACGCCACTCCGAACTTGACGCTGACCTTCGGCGTGCGCGCGGACAAGCCTTCCACCAGCCCGCAGCCGACCTACAACGCCGTGTTTGCGGGTCCGCAGACCATCAACCCGGCCAACGGCCGCTGGACCGGTGGTTTCGGCTATGACAACTCCCGCACCTACAGCGGCGACTACATCATCCAGCCGCGCGTCGGCTTCAATTACACCTTCGACAGCGATCGTCCCACCCAGCTGCGTGGTGGCGTGGGCCTGTTCCAGGGTGATGCGCCGCAGGTGTGGGTGGGCAATGCCTACCAGAGCACCGGCCTGAACTACATCGCGTACTCGAATTACCGCAACTGTGCGTACACCACGCCACCGTTCCCGGCGCCGCAGTCGCAGAACGCGACCTGCCTGACCACGCCGTTCAACCCGGATGGCTTGAACCCGACGGTGCCGCCGTCGGCCAGCGCCAACCGCAACGTCAACGTGATCGCCCCCGACTTCGACCTGCCGTCGGTGTGGAAGGCCAACCTTGCCATCGACCATGAACTGCCGTGGTACGGCATCGTGGCATCGGCCGAGTTGCTGCTGACCAGTGTCAAGGACGGCCTGTTCTACCGCACGCTCAACGTCGGCCCGGGCTTCACCGATCCCTATGGCCGCACGATGTACTGGAACCCGAACAGCGGGCGCCCGTTCGGCAACACGTCAGCCGGCACCGGCGCGCTCTCGCCCAACGGCGCGCGCTTCAACAACAACAGCTTCTTCGGCGACGTGTTCCTGATCGAGAACACCAACAAGGGCAGCGGCCAGCAGCTGACGGTGTCGTTGAGCAAGCCGTTCAATCCCGAAAGCGACTGGTCGTGGAGCTTCGGCTACACCTACACCGATGCCGAGGAAGTGGGCGCGCTGACCAGCTCGACCGCCAGCTCCGGCTACGGCAGCCAGTACGGTTACAACATCAACGAACCGTCGGCGACCACCGCGCGTTACGAGATCAAGGACCGCTTCAGCGGTGCCCTGAACTGGTCGCACAAGTTCTTCGGCGATTACAGCACCCAGGTTGGCCTGTTCTACGAAGGCCGCAGCGGTCGCCCCTTCAGCTACATCTTCGCGGGCGACGCCAATGGCGACAACCGCACGTTCAACGACCTGTTCTACGTGCCATCCGGCCCGGGTGACGTGCGGTTCGGCGTGCTCAACCCGAGCGGAACGTACTTCGCGTGCTCGGCGTTGAATTCCGCAGGCACGGCGTGCGCGGCGAATGCCGTGTCCGCCCAGGCAATGGAAGCCGCGTACTGGACGTGGTTCGAAGGCCAGGAAGGGCTGCAGCGCTACCGCGGCACCTATGCGCCCGAGAATGCCTTCCGCGCCAGTTGGGTGAATACCTTCGACCTGCGCATCAGCCAGGAGCTGCCGGGCTTCTTCGACGGCCACAAGTCGAAGATCTGGGTGGACATCCAGAACGTCGGCAACCTGATCAACAAGGATTGGGGCCACATTCTCGATTACGGGTTCACGGGCAACCAGGCCGTCGCGACGCTGGTGGGCATCAACCAGGGGCAGTACGTCTACAACTTCCGCAGTGGCACTGAGTTCGGCCAGCGCGCCGCGCTCGGCGTGCCGACCGATGCCGACCAGCAGACCAACGGCGTCTCGCAGTGGTCGGTCACGGTTGGCCTGAAGTACGAGTTCTGATCCCTCGCGATCCCTGCGGTGTCTGGAACGGCCGGGGCAACCCGGCCGTTTCCTTTTCCGGCCGCGCCCGATTCGGCGTTTCCGCAGCCGGGGCGCGATTGCGCTACAGTCCCGTCCCTGAAAAGGAAGGCGACATGACCGAGAAGATCGAAGCGGTGGCGACGGCGCTGCCGGTGGTGAGTGCCCGCATCTACCCCAAGGGCGGCCTGGACGTGCTGTCCCGCGACGAGGTCGCGCGGCTCAAGGATGCCTCCGGCGGCGGCATGCACGACCTGCTCCGGCGCTGCGCGCTGGCCGTGCTGACCAGCGGCAGCGCGTCGGATGACCCGCGCGCCGCCCAGGAGCTGTACCCGTCGTTCGACATCCAGGTGCTGCAGCAGGATCGCGGCGTGCGCATCGACCTGATCAACGCGCCCGCGATGGCCTTCGTCGACGGCGAGATCATCCGCGGCGTCGCGGAGCTGCTGTTCGCGGTGGTCCGCGACCTCGCCTACACCGCGATCGAACTCGGGCCGGAATATGCCGGCGACCTCGAAACCTCCTCCGGGCTGACCGGCGCCGTGTTCGGCCTGCTGCGCAACGCGCGCATCCTGCAGCCGGCCGAGCCGAACCTCGTGGTCTGCTGGGGCGGCCATTCGATCGGCCGCGAGGAGTACCAGTACACCAAGAACGTCGGCTACGAGCTGGGCCTGCGCGGGATGGACATCTGCACCGGTTGCGGCCCCGGCGCGATGAAGGGGCCGATGAAGGGCGCGACGATCGCGCATGCCAAGCAGCGTCGCCGGCGCACGCGCTACATCGGCATCACCGAGCCGGGCATCATCGCCGCGGAATCGCCGAACCCGATCGTCAACCACCTGGTGATCATGCCGGACATCGAGAAGCGCCTCGAAGCCTTCGTGCGGCTCGGCCACGGCATCATCGTCTTCCCCGGCGGCGTCGGCACCGCGGAGGAGATCCTCTACCTGCTCGGCATCCTGTTGCGCGAGGAAAACGCGGACCTGCCGTTCCCCTTCATCCTCACGGGCCCCACGGCGTCGGCGCCGTACTTCGAGCAGATCGACCAGTTCATCCGGCTCACGCTGGGCGACGCGGCCGCCGCGCGCTACGAGATCATCGTCGCCGACCCGGAGCGCGTGGCCAAGCGCATGAGCGCCGGCATCCGCAAGGTGCGCGAGTACCGCATCGAGCACAAGGACTCGTTCTACTTCAACTGGGGCGTCGACATCCCGCTCGACAGCCAGTTGCCCTTCCAGCCCACGCACGAGGCGATGGCCGCGCTCGACCTGCGCCACGGCCGGCGCCCGCAGGACCTCGCGGCCGACCTGCGCCGGGCGTTCTCCGGCATCGTCGCCGGCAACGTCAAGGAGGACGGCATGCGCCGGGTGGAGCAGTTCGGGCCGTTCCAGATCCGCGGCGACCAGGACATCATGCAGGCCCTCGACGCCCTGCTGCGCGCCTTCGTCGAGCAGCGCCGCATGAAGATCTCGGGCGAATACAGGCCCTGCTACCGGGTCATTGCCTGAGGGGCGGGGACGGCGGCACACGCTCGTCCTGACCGGGCGACCGTTCATCCCCCGGCCCGTTGCGCCGGCCGGGCAACCCCGTACCCTGCCTGCCATTGGCCGTGGAAGCGGGTGGGGGACATGCATCGAGCGCGGGAAACCGGGTACAGCCTCGTCGAGCTTGCGGTGACCGTGGCGGTCGTCGCGATCGTCGCCGCTGTCGCCTTCCCCAACTTCCAGAACGTCATCCGATCCAACCGGGTGTCAACCGCCAGCAACGAACTGGTGGCCTCGCTGTCCCTGGCGCGGGTGGAGGCACTGCGCAGCCCGGGCGGTGCCGGCCTGTGTGCGAGCGCCGACGGGACGACCTGCGGCACTAACTGGAATGCGGGCTGGATGGTCTGGATCAACGCCGACAACAACGACACGCCAGCGGGCACACCCGAGGAACGCGTCCTCAAGTTCGTCCAGGGGCGAGGCTTGCTGACGGTGACTGCGGATGGGGGCGTCGGCACCCTGATGTTTGACCGGCGAGGCCGCATTCGCGCCGGAACGGACGTCCTGATCACGATCTCGCCTTCCGACGCCTGTCCCGCCGGCTCGCAACTCGTTCGTGATCTGACGATGACGGCGGCGGGCCAGGTCCACGTGACGAAGAGGAATTGCGAATGAGGGGCATGCGAGCGGGCAGGCGTTCGTCGGTCGGTGGCTTCAGTCTGCTGGAGGTGCTGATCGCGCTGGTGGTCCTGGGCTTCGGGCTGCTGGGCTATGCTCTGCTGCAGACCATGAACCTGCGTTTCACCCAAAGCGCGAACCAGCGCACGCAGGCGGTCACGCTGGCCTACGACCTGCTCGACCAGATGCGGGCCAACCGGTTCCAATCGGCCTGGTACAGCAGCGCGGGCTTCAACCCAGGCGATGTCACGCGCGCCACCTGCAACGCGGAGTCGCCGCCGCTCGGCAACGTGACGATCGACGACAACATCGAGCGCTGGCGCTGCCAGGTCGTCCGTGCGCTGGGCGACGACGCGAGTGCCACCGTCACCGTCGATGCCAACCGGATCGCCACGGTCGCGGTCGCCTGGAACGACGAACGCTGGAACGGGGTCGACCCGATCGATGCGGAAGGCCTCGAAGGCGCGTTCTCGCTGAGGACGCAGCTATGAGGCGCGCTCCGTCAAGCGCCCGCTACAGTGCGGGCCTGTCGCTGATCGAAATGATGGTGGCGGTGCTGATCGCCAGCTTCCTCATCTTCGGCCTGCTGCAGGTGTTCACGGCGGCCAAGGCCTCGTACCAGACGGCGGAAGGCATGGCACGGGTGCAGGAGAACGCGCGCTTCGCGCTCGACTTCCTGCAGCGTGACATCCGCATGGCCGGGCATTTCGGCTGCGTCAACGACCAGGCGCACTGGGTGAAGGAAGAGGGTGACCCGGTGCTGCAGGTGGGCGCGGTCGCGAGCGGAAGCGGCGCCCCGCTTGATTTCAGCGTGTCGATCGAGGGCTACGAGGCGCCGAACTCGGGGCCGACCGACTCCCTGACGCTGGGAGGCGCATGGACGGCGCCGACGGGCATGCCAACCCTCACCCCGACCCCGGTCGGCGGCAGCGACATCCTCGTCCTGCGGTTCTTCTCGCCGGAGGGCGTGCCAGCGAACCAGATCACCGCGGTCGGCGGCGCCGAACGCGTCAACTTTACTGCGGCCCGCTGGGGATCGCTGACCACCGACGGCGTCGCCGCGCCGAGCGTATTCGGCATGGCGGATTGCACCCATGCCAATGTGTTCACCGCCACCGGTAGCGCCGGCTCCATCCTCACCACCGGTACCAGCAGCGACCTCGCTGCGCGCTACACGCCCGCGCCGACCGGGCAGACGATGCTGTATCGCGCCGATGCCATCGCCTACTACGTTGGCTTGAATGGCCAGAACAACCCGGCCCTCTATCGCGCGCGCGCCACTGCAGGCGGCACATTCGAGACCGGGACAGAACTGGTCGAAGGCATCCAGAGCCTGCAGTTGCTGTACGGCCAGGACACCCGCGCGGTGCTGACGGCGGACGCGCCGCCGATTGGCAACATGACCCGCTACGGGACCGCTGCGCTTGTCCGCAGCGAGGGTGCGGCGGACATTCCCAACGCCTGGCGACGCGTCGGCGTCGTGCAGGTGGGCATCCTTGCGGTCAGCCCGGATCGCGCCGCGGCGCCGCAGGCAACGGGTGCGATCCGCGTGCTCGGCACCAGCTTCCAGCCTGCCGCCACGGGCGATGCGCGCTACCGCGCCAGTTACGAAGCGACGATCGCGCTGCGCAACCGACTGTTCGGGAACTGATGAGCATGAAATCCAGACCCCATCCCCGTCACCCTTCGCGCCTGCGGCCGGCCCACGCGCAGCGGGGCGTGGCACTCTACATCGCGCTGATCATGCTGATCCTGCTGGCGATGATCGGCATCGTCGGCATGCAGGTCGCGGGCATGCAGGAGCGCATGGCGTCCAGCTACCGGGCGGTGAACCGGGCGTTCCAGGCGGCGGAAGGCGTGGTGCGCCAGGCCGAGTGCGCGATCGAGGCAATCGCCAACCGCACCGCGCCGGGCGCCTGTACCAACGTCACCGCGGGCGACATCGACCACGTCTGCGATGCCGGATTCGATCCGGCCGCCTGGGGCGAGGCGCAGAGCCTCGCGGCCGTGCCGGTGGTCAACGTGCGCCAGATCGACACCTGCGTGCAGGGCGAAGGCACGCTCGACATGGGTGGCCCGCAGAGCGAGAACGCGTTTCCCATCTACCAGATCACGTCCTACGCGGCGGACGACGATGTGAATCCGTCGTCGTCGTCGGTGATCGACACCATCTTCAAGTTGTGAGGAGCGCCGCCATGGCTTCCCGTCGCACCAAACTCCTCGCCACGATCGGTATCGCCGCGATCGTCGGGTCCGGTTACCTCGTGTATTCGCTGTTCGCCGCGCAGGCGCAGAACAGCACCCTCGCACAGGCGCCACTGAACACGCAGGCGCAGGTACCCCCGGCCTTCATCATGGCGGTGGATGACTCCGGCTCGATGACCTTCGAGACCATGTTCCCGGGGCCCGATGGCCAGGGCTGCTGGAATACCGGGACCGTCAACCCGTTCTACGACGCGGCCGGCCGGCTGCGCACGGCGGGCAACTGCACCTTCCATCACCTGCTCCCGTACCCCGGGCACCGGATCGGCACGAATCGCTATTCGATTCCGCCGATCGACCTGTTCGGCTTCGCCCGGTCGCCGGTGATCAATCCGTCGTACTTCAACCCGGCGACCACGTACACGCCCTGGCTC
This sequence comes from Pseudomonadota bacterium, assembly GCA_020161335.1. Taxonomy (GTDB): domain Bacteria; phylum Pseudomonadota; class Gammaproteobacteria; order Xanthomonadales; family Xanthomonadaceae; genus Luteimonas. Next base: position 31,470 of record JAIUOJ010000006.1, on the reverse strand, counting down.
ACGTACGACGGCACGCCGTATGCGCAGGCTTCGATCACGGCAACGCTGAGCAACCCGCGCAATGCGAACAGCCCGCAGTTCAACATGACGGCATTGCATCGGGACCGGGTGGACGATACCGACCCGGGTGCCCTTGAGAATACCGGGCAGACATACGCTTCAGGGACGTTTTTCCCAGCAGGTATCATCGTGCGCCGGAATGGTGCCTGCGGCGGATTGCCGAATACCGGAACCGCGTGGCAAACGCTCGCGAGCAACGTGACGTTGTCCGCCAACTGCAACAATGTGTCCATCCGCAGGCCGCAGGACGGACAGCCGGCTACCGATGAGCTCTTCCGAATTCCGAGCGGCACGACGTTGCCGGCGGGTACGACCTATTACCGCGCTGCTGATAGTGCCTGTGGTGGCTTGGCCGCTGCCCAGCCCACGCAGCGCATCTGGGTGAGCCTGCCGTCGGCAGTGACCCTCACCGCGACCTGCGAGGTCGGCATCGAGTATTTCCCGGCCACCTTCTACCTGCCTGCCGCGGATGCCGCGCCGGCGAACTACCGCACGGGCGACCCCTACCGGCCAATCGTCAACGACGCCTGCGGTGCCGGTTGCAACCTGCGCCGCTACGAGATCAAGCCGGCGAACTACACCACGACGGCCGCATACAACGCGGCCATCCAGAACTTCGCCAACTGGTTCTCCTATTACGGCAATCGGAACCGCGCGATGATCGCCGGCATGACCACGTCGCTGGTGTCGGTACAGAACATGCGCGTGGGGTACTTCACCATCAACAGCGGTGCCCGGAACTGCGGCACCAACTGCACCGCCTACGACAGCTATCAGGACGTCACCATGCGTGACATGTCCACGTCCAGCGAGAAGCAGGCGCTGTACAACAGCATCATCGCGCTGCCCGCGTCCGGCAGCACGCCCAACCGTTGGGCGGTCGAGCACATCGGTCGCCAGTTCGAGCGCACCGGTGCGGGTGCGCCGATCCAGCTGTCCTGCCAGAAGAACGCCGGCATGCTGTTCACCGACGGCTTCAGCAACCAGGATGGGCCGGCACGGAGCAACGCCACCGGCGACGGCGGCATGGGCGTGCCGTTCGCCGACAACTTCTCCAACACCATGGCCGACATCGCGGCTTATTACTACAACCGAAATCTCCGCCCCGACCTGCAGACCGGCGGCGTGCCGGTACCCGAGTCCTGTCCGGCCACGGGCAATTCGACCGATCCGACACTGGATTGCAACCGCAACCCGCACATGAACTTCTACGGCGTGACGCTGGGCGCGCGCGGCACGTTGTTCAATCCCGACATCGAGCAGAATCCGTACACCGACTCGACGATCTACAGCAACTGGCCGTCGCGCCAGAACGACAATACCTCGACGGTGGATGACATCTGGCACGCGACGGTGAACGCGCGTGGCGACTTCATCAATGCCAGGACGCCGGCCGACATCACCGCGGCGATGCGCCAGATCCTCGCTGCCGTGAGTGCTACCCAGTCGCCGTCCGGCAGCATCGCGATCACCGGTGCACGTATCGGCGCGGGTTCGCTGACGGTGGTGCCGCGCTACGAAGTGGCCAATGAAGGCACGGACTGGTTCAGCGAGATCAACGCTCAGGTGGTGCGACTCGACCCGGACACGCGCGTGCCGCAGCTGCAGTTCGCGTGGGAGGCGAGCGCCCGCATGCCCGCCCATGGCGTGCGATCCATCTTCTTCGCGCGGGACAACACGGTGCAACCGTTCACAGCGGCGAACGTGACCCTCGCGAACCTGTGCACCAAGCCGACCGCCCCCGATCTGTATCCGGGCATGTCCCGCTGCACTGCGGCGGAAATTTCGGCGCTGGGCACGGATGCGACGCTGGCGAATGCGGTGAACTACCTGCGTGGAGCGGACACTTACGAAAAGGAAAGTGGCGGCCCGTTCCGCGACCGAACCAACGTCCTTGGCGACATCGTCAACTCCACGCCGGTGGTCAGCTCGCCGACGGACGACTACGGCTACAGCGCGCTCGGCGGCACGTTGGGCAGCACCTATCGCACCTACCTCCAGACCGGCAAGGCGTCGCGCCGCTACATGGTCTACGTGGGTGCCAACGACGGCATGCTGCATGGCTTCGATGGTGGCCTGACCAAGGCCATGGTCGAGGGCGGGCAAGCCCCCGACACCAACGGTGGCCGCGAAACGTTCGCCTACATCCCGACCACGGCGCTCGGGCACATGGGCAACCTGCTCTTCCCCTACAACCCGACCGATGTCGGCCTGAAGTTCCAGCATCGCTACTACGTGGACGGGCCGCTCGCGGTATCCGACGCCTATTACGGCGCGGGCTGGAAGACCGCGCTGGTGGGGACTGCCGGCGCCGGTGGGCGCAGCGTGTTCGCGCTGGATGTGTCGAACCCGGCCTCCTTCGGCGCGTCCAGCCGGTTGTGGGAGATCAGCGACCTCAACTCGACCCTCAGCGCCGCGGTGCGGGGCAACATCGGGCATGTCCTTGGCAAGCCGGTCATCGTGCCGGTCAAGACCACGGCGGGCACGGTCACCTGGAAGGCGATCTTCGGCAACGGCTATGCCAGTGCCAATGGCAGGGCCGTGCTGTACATGGTGGACATCAACACCGGCACGCCCAACATCACCATGATCGAGGCGCAGGAAGTCTCGCCGGGCCTGTCGGCAAACAGCCGCAACGGCCTGGGCAACATCGTGGTGGTGGATCGCTGGACCGGCCCCAACCTCACCTTGGCCGGGCGCGACGGGTTCGCCGACACCGTCTATGCCGCGGACCAGCAGGGCGCGCTGTGGAAGTTCGACATCCGCAGTGCGACCCCGGCCAACCTCACGGTCCCCTTGTTCAAGACGCAGGAGTTCGTGGAAGGCGGTGGCCGCTACCGGCAGCCGATCATCGGCGGTCTGACCGCGACGGCAGGCCCGAACGGCGGTGTGATGATCTACTTCGGCACCGGCAGCTTCTCGTTCTACGACGACCCGGAAGACCGCAGCGTCCAGTCGCTGTATGCCATCAACGACGTCGTGCGCGGGCCTGTCACCGCGACAACCGCACTCAACACGCTGGTGCAGTACACGGTTGGCGGCGCCGCCGGAGGCAACCGCACGGTCGAGCGCCAGACCTCGCCGGTCGGCGCGAGGGGCTGGTACGTGGATCTTCCCGCAGGCGAGCGCTTCGTGGGCTATCCGGAAGTCGCGGCTGGCGTCGTCTTCATGCCGACCTACTACCCGGATCCGGAGACAGGCGCGTGCTCGACGGTCGGCTTCAACTCGCTGTTCGGGCTGAATGCCCGTACCGGCTCGGCAGCGCTGTCGCGCACGAGGTTCGGGTCGCCGACGGGAGAATCGCCGCCGTTGAACACCGCCTCGGTGGCGCTGGATACCGGTGGCACGGCCCCGGTGAAGGAAGTCGGCGTCATGGCGATCCCGCGGCAATCGCCGCCGCCACTGGTGACCGGACCGCCGCCAGCCGGACCGCCCGCGGCGCCGACGCCACCCGAGGAGGGTTGCTGGATGATGGTCAGCGTGGCCGGCGCACAGGCGATGTACCTGCCCTATCCTTGTGGACGTCAGTCCTGGAGACAGATCCAATGATGACTTCGGTGGCGTCCCGCACTGCGATCCGGGCATCCGTGCGACAGGGCAGGCGAACGCGTGCAATCCGGCGCATGCCGGGCTTCTCGCTGATCGAACTGATGATCGTGGTCGCGGTGATCGCGATCCTCGCGGCGATCGTGTATCCCAACTACCGCGAAAGCGTGCTCAAGTCACGCCGCGGACAGGCGAAGGCCGACCTGGTGGAGATGGCCCAGATCCTGGAACGCCGCCATACGGTCGAGAATTCTTATCCGGACGAGATGCCCAATCTGTCCGACAGCAGCGCTCTTGCTCACTACGACTTCGATCTGGAGATTGCGGCAGGCGGCCAAGCGTTTGTGCTCACTGCGGCACCGCGTGGCGGGCAGGGGGAGGATCGTTGCGGCACGCTGTCGCTGACCAGTACCGGGCAGAAGACGAATTCGAGCGGCACGTTCGCTGAATGCTGGTAGTGCCGGGACCCTTACGGGGAGCCCAAAACAAAAGCCGCGGCATGCCGCGGCTTTTGCAGATCTGGCGCCCGAAGTTGGACTCGAACCAACGACCCCCTGATTAACAGTCAAGTGCTCTAACCGGCTGAGCTATTCGGGCGGGGACGCATATTCTAGTGGCTGTCCGCCCGGGGTCAAGGTTGCGCGGGACGGGGCAGGGCCAGGCTCACCCCCGCGGGCACGGCACCTGGCCTCCCTGGCGCGAAGATCGGGCCCGGCCATGGTTGTTGACGACGACCTGGCCCCGCAGTTGGCCGGTGGCGCAGACGTGCACGGTCAGGTTGCTGTGGGCGCTGCGGCCGTCGGACTGGTAGCGCAGGAACGGCCGGGTCGAGGACAGCTGCAGTTGTCCATTCCCGTTGGGCAGGCTGGTGATCCGCAATACGTCCTTGGCCGCATCGGGTTGCCGGTTGCCGTCGCCGTCGACGAAAACCAGCCAGCCTTGGCTCCAGTCCCCGCCGTCCCGGCAACGATCGTCCGCAGTCCTTGGGCAGACCACCACCTGGCGCCGCCCGACGATGGCACGGGTGCGCGCCAACGCGAAGTCGGCGCTGAGCTGGTGCAGCGCGCTGGCGGTGCGCTGGCGCTGCAGCAGGTCATCGAGCGCGGGCAAGGCCAGCGTGATGAAGAGCGCGGCGATGCTCAGGGTAATCAATGCCTCGATCAACGTGAAACCTGCATCCTTGCGGTTCATGGGCGGCCCTCCTTGGCTTGGAATCAGCCTAGGCACGGGGCCGGGCGCGCTGGATCGGGGCGTGCCGCTCAACGGGGTAGGAAAACCCCGGTCACGCCCTCATCTCGGGCGGAGGCTAGACTGGACGATCCCCTCGCACGCCCGAACATGAACGACACTCTCCATCCCGCCGGTTTCCAGCTCGTGGCGCCCTACCAGCCGGCGGGCGACCAGCCGCAGGCGATCACCCGGCTGGTCGAGGGCTTCGATGGCGGCCTGGCGCGGCAGACGCTGCTCGGCGTCACCGGCTCGGGCAAGACCTACACCATCGCCAACGTGATCCAGCAGGTGCAGAAGCCGACGCTGGTGATGGCCCACAACAAGACGCTGGCAGCGCAGCTGTACGGCGAGTTCAAGCAGTTCTTCCCGCACAACGCGGTCGAGTACTTCGTCAGCTATTACGACTACTACCAGCCCGAGGCCTACGTGCCCTCGAGCGACACCTACATCGAGAAGGACAGCTCGGTGAACGAGCACATCGAGCAGATGCGCCTGTCCGCGACCAAGGCGCTGCTGGAGCGGCGCGACGCGATCATCGTGTGCACGGTATCGGCGATCTACGGCCTGGGCGACCCGAACGAATACTTCAAGATGGTGCTGCACATGGTGCGCGGCGAGCGCATCGACCAGCGCGAGCTGATCCGCCGCCTGACCGAGATGCAGTACGCGCGCAACGACACCGAACTGCGCCGCGGCACCTATCGCGTGCGCGGCGAGGTGATCGACGTGCACCCGGCGGAATCCGACGACGAGGCGCTGCGCATCGAGCTGTTCGACGGCGAGATCGAGCGGTTGACCCAGTTCGACCCGCTCACCGGCGAGACCCGGCGCACGCTGCCGCGCTACACCATCTACCCCAAGTCGCACTACGTGACCACGCGGCGCACGGTGCTGGATGCAATCGAGGCCATCAAGCTCGAATTGCCGCAGCGGCTGGAGCAGTTCTACGCGCAGAACAAGCTGGTCGAGGCGCAGCGCCTGCAGCAGCGCACGCAGTTCGACCTGGAGATGATGGCGGAAGTGGGCTATTGCACGGGCATCGAGAACTACTCGCGGCATCTCACCGGGCGCATGCCGGGCGAGGCGCCGCCGTGCCTGTTCGACTACCTGCCGCCCGACGCGCTGCTGGTGGTGGACGAATCGCATGTGACCGTCCCGCAGATCGGCGCGATGTACAAGGGCGACCGTTCGCGCAAGGAGACGCTGGTCGAGTTCGGCTTCCGCCTGCCGTCGGCGCTCGACAACCGGCCGCTGAAGTTCGATGAGTGGGAAGGGCGTTCGCCGCGCACGATCTTCGTGTCCGCGACGCCCGGCAAGTACGAGCTGGAGAAATCGGAAGGGCAGGTGGTGGAACTGGTGGTGCGGCCGACCGGCCTGGTCGATCCCGGGGTGGAGATCCGCCCGGTGGGCACCCAGGTCGACGACCTCCTCGGCGAGATCCACGAGCGCGTGGCGATGGGCGATCGCGTGCTGGTGACCACGCTGACCAAGCGCATGGCCGAGAACCTCACCGAGTACCTGGCCGAGCACGACGTGCGCGTGCGCTACCTGCACTCCGACATCGAGACCGTGGAGCGCGTCGAGATCATCCGCGACCTGCGGCTGGGCAAGTTCGACGTTCTGGTGGGCATCAACCTGCTGCGCGAGGGCCTGGACATGCCGGAGGTGTCGCTGGTGGCGATCCTCGATGCGGACAAGGAGGGCTTCCTGCGCTCGGCCGGTTCGCTGATCCAGACCATCGGCCGCGCCGCGCGCAACGTGCGCGGCAAGGCGATCCTGTATGCCGACGTGGTGACGAAGTCGATGAAGGCCGCGATCGAGGAAACCGACCGCCGCCGGCAGCGGCAGGTCGAGTACAACGCCGAGCACGGCATCACCCCGCAGTCGGTGGTGCGTGCGGTGATGGACGTGATGGAGGGCGCGCGCGAGGCCCCGGAACTGGTCAAGGTCGGTCGCGGCGGCAAGGCCCGGCGCGTGGCCGAGGAGGCCGAGGACTATGCCGCGCTCGAACCGGCGAAGCTGGCCGCGAAGCTCAAGGTGCTGGAGCAGCAGATGTACCAGCACGCCCGCGACCTGGAGTTCGAGGCGGCCGCGCGCGCGCGCGACGAGATCCGCCGGATCAAGGATGCCACCCTGGCCCAGTGAGCCGGGCCGGGATGGTGCCACGGGCGGGCATGGGCTAGAATTCGCCTCCCGCCGCGGCGGGGCCCTCACCCCTTGCCCTCTCCCGCGGGCGGGAGAGGGGGAGTGATCTGTCGGGCTTCGCCCGACGGAGAGTTTCCCGGGCGGTTAGCTCAGCGGTAGAGCACTACCTTGACATGGTAGGGGTCACAGGTTCGAACCCTGTACCGCCCACCACGAAAGTGCCTGATTATTCTGGAAATTTCGTGAGAAGAAGCCCGGCCGTCGCGCCGGGCTTTTTTGTGGCCGCCTGTGGCGGCACGCGGGGGCACGCGGTCGGTGCCGGCAAGGGGGCAGGGGCCGGCGTCGGGGGCGATTGCGTTCCCCGTGCCTCCACGCCCACGGCTCAGTCCGGCGCCACCTGCATCCTGTGCGCAGACAGGGCCTCGTACGCGGGCCGGCAGGCTTCGGCCACGGCGGCATGTGCGTCGTCGAGCCGGGGCAGGCGCGACCGCGCTGCCTCGAACCCGGTCGAACGCCATGCCCGCGCATACCAGTGTGGCGCCCAGACGCCGTCGGTCGCGCGCGGCCCCGGCGGCCAATGCAGCATCCGGTCGTCGAACCCGATCCCGAGGCAAGCGCACAGCGCCCGCAGGTAGGCCTCGGGTGCGCGCAGGAAGTCGCCGGCGTCGATCACCGGTGGTGCCTCGCCGCGGGCCCGGAGCCACTCGAACAGCGCCAGCTGCTGTCGCAGCCCGATGTCGTCGGCGGCCACGTTCGCACGCGACTTCACGTAGGACGCCACCACCTCGCGCGGGTCGCGGATCAGCAGCACGTTGCGCAGGCGGTGGATCCAGTCCAGGCCCATCCCCGGCAGCAGGTGATGGGCCATGTGCTTCTGATACCAGAGCGGTCGTGCGTCCGGCGCCGGGCCGGTGAGCGTGGCCACGACGCGTCGCCAGTCGGTTTCGCCGGCGGCGATCACGTCATCGCGCCCGGGATGGTCGAGCCCGGTCGCCGCGAGGTAGGCCGCATACAGGGGCTCGTCGCTGACGTCGCAATCGCCGCGGTTCTCCCAGGCGCGCATCATCGCGGTGGAGATGTTGCGCGGCCCGGACCACATCGCGATGCGCAGGGTCATGCGCTGCGCCGCCGGGGAGGCGTGTGGTCGCGGTCCGCTGGAGGATGCGACGCGGCCGCCGGCCCGCCGCGTGCGTCGCAGGGGCCATGCGCGGTACCAAGGCTGTTTCGGGGCATGCCACCTCCTTCCGGAGTTTGATGGTAGAGGCCGCCCGGCGCGCAAGCGAGTCCGGCGTGCCGATCGGCGGCGCGACAGGCAAAATGGCGCATCGCGCCGTTCCGGCGCAAGGCACGGCGGGTTGGCGCATGACGGGAAACGCGATCGAACGTGTCGTGATCGTGGGCGGTGGTACCGCGGGCTGGATGACGGCCTCGTTCCTGTCGCAGGCGCTGGGGTCGTCGATCGCGATCGAGCTGGTCGAGTCCGACGAGATCGGGATCGTCGGCGTGGGCGAGGCGACGATCCCGCCGATCCGCAATTTCAACAAGGCGCTGGGCATCGACGAGGACGCCTTCGCCAGGGCGACGCAGGCCAGCTTCAAGCTCGGCATCCAGTTCCGCAACTGGGGCGCGCTCGGCGACAGTTACGTCCACGGCTTCGGCACGATGGGGCACATGACCGGCGTGGTCGACTTCCACCACTTCTGGCTGAAGATGTACCAGGCCGGGAAGGTCGACCGCATCGACGACTATTCGATCAACCTGCTGGCGTGCGAGCAGAACAAGTTCATGCGCGCGACGGACCAGTACCCCAACTCGCCGCTCAAGGACATCGGCCACGCCTTCCATTTCGACGCCGGCCTCTACGCGCGCTTCCTGCGCACCTATGCCGAGCAGCAGGGCGTGCGTCGCACGGAAGGCCGCATTACCGGGGTGCAGCAGCATCCCGAGACCGGCTTCGTCACGTCGGTCACGCTACAGGACGGGCGCACCTGCGCCGGCGACCTGTTCGTGGACTGCTCGGGCTTCCACGGCCTGCTGATCGAGAAGACGCTGCAGACCGGCTACGAGGACTGGAGCCACTGGTTGCCCTGCAACCGCGCGCTGGCCGTGCCGTGCGCGTCTGTTTCGCCGTTGACGCCGTACACGCGCTCGACGGCCCACGGCGCCGGCTGGCAGTGGCGGATCCCGCTGCAGAACCGGATCGGCAACGGCCACGTCTACTGCAGCGAGTACATCAGCGACGACGAGGCGGCGGCGGTGCTGATGGCCAACCTCGATGGCGAACCGCTCGCCGATCCGCGGCCGATCCGCTTCACCACCGGCGTGCGCAAGCGCTTCTGGAACAGGAACGTGGTGGCGATCGGGTTGGCCAGCGGCTTCATGGAGCCGCTGGAATCCACTTCTATCCACCTCATCCAGAAGGGCGTGTCGCGGCTGGTGTCGCTGTTCCCCAACCGCGGCTTCAGCGAGGTCGACATCGATGAATTCAACCGCCAGTCGCGGGCCGAGTTCGAACAGGTGCGCGATTTCATCATCCTCCACTACCACGCGACCGCGCGCACCGACTCGCCGTTCTGGCGGCACTGCGCGACGATGCCGATCCCCGACACGCTGCAGCGGAAGATCGACCTGTTCCGCAGCAACGGGCGCATCATCCGCGAGAACAACGAACTGTTCGCCGAGGTCAGCTGGTTCCAGGTGATGTTCGGGCAGGGGATCCGGCCACAGGGCTACCACGGCCTGGTCGACGCCAGGCCCGAGGCGCTGGTGGCCAACATGCTCGCGGACGTGAAGCGGGTCATGCACGGGGTGGTCGACATGATGCCGACGCACGAAGCCTTCATCGCCGCGAACTGCCCGGCGCCGCCGATGGCTTGAGAACCCCGAAAAAAAACCCCCGCCGTTGCCGGCAGGGGTCGAGTCCACGCAGGGAGGGATGGGTCAGAACTTGTATCCGAACCCGATCAGCGTGGTCTTGCCGTAGGAGAAGTACTTCAGCGGGCGGTGTTCGGAATCCGTGCTGTCCGAGGAACGGAACGGCTCGTCGCCCAGGTTGCTGAACTGCAGGTAGAGCGACAGGCCCTTCATCGCGCCGGACTGGAACTCGTAGTTGAGCTGCGCGTCCTGCACCTTCTCGTTGCCGTAGTCCTCGTAGCCAAGGTCGGCGCCGTAGCCGCGCGACTCGCCGCGGAAGCGGCTGCGCGTACGCTGGCTGAGGCGGACCGAGAAGCCGGCGCGCTCGTAGTACGCGGTCACGTTGGACACGTACTTCGACCAGCCCGGGAGGCGGTCGGTGGTGCCCGGGCCGTTGGGACTGATCGTGGTGTCGGTGACCGAGTAGCTGCCGAGAATGCCGAAGCCGTCGAGACCGCCCCACACCACGTCCAGCGGCACCGAGAACGACAGCTCGTAGCCCTTCAGCGTGCCACCCTCGCCGTTGAAGCGGCCGTTGAGCGTGCCGATGGTGGTGGCCGGATAGTTGGCCTGGCCGGCGACCGGATCGGGCAGTGCGTAACCCGAGTAGTCGAACAGGAACGTCTGCTGGTAGATGTAGTTCAGCAGGTCCTTGTGGAAGTACGCAGCGCCGAAGAAGCCCTTGTTGCCGGCGTCGGTGGTGAAGTACTTCTCCACGCTCAGGTCATAGGCGTCGGCCAGCCAGGGCCTGAGCTTGGGATTGCCGCCGCCGCCGCACCAGTGGTTGGCACCGATGGTCTGGTTGGGCGTGCAGATGTTGACGTCGACGTTGGAGCGCATGTCGTCCATGCGCGGACGCTGCATCTGCCGGGACGCACCGAAGCGGACATAGAACTCGGACGGCAGGCCCAGCACCAGGTTCAGGCTCGGCAGCAGTTCGCTGTAGGTGTCGCCCGAGGTGCCGATCTCGCCGACCGGCGCGCCGTTGATGGTGGTGATGCCCTTCGAACTCTGGTCCATGCGCACCCACTGCACGCCGGCGTTGCCGCGCAGGGTGAGGTTGTCGCCGATGTCGGTGTCGATGTCGGCCTGCACGTACAGCGTGTCCACCTGCTCGCGGATGTCCCAGTTCTTGTTCGAGATGTCCTTGTCGTTCTTGCGCACCAGTTGGTAGGTGCCGTTGCCGAGCAGGGTCTCGGCATCGAAGTTGGCCAGGCCGTCGATCCCGCTGAAGGCGAAGTCGGTGGCGCTGCCGGGGAACGGCGCGTTGGCGCCGGCCAGGCAGTTCAGCGGGTTCGCCGGATCGATCTGCAGGCACAGCTTGAACTCGTCCGAGGACTTCTCCTTGGTCCGGATGGTCTCGTTGGCGCCGAACGACAGGCTGCGGATGAAGCCGCTCTCGAAGCTGCGGGTGAAGTCGACGCGGCCGGCGACGATGCGATCGGTGACTTCGAAGTCCTTCAGGTAACCGTCCTGCGACCAGTTGCCGGCATCGACCAGGCGCAGGTTGGACGGATCGTTGAGGTTCTCGCTGAAGGTGTAGCGGTTGAAGCCCTCCGGGTCCAGCTCCACGCGCAGGTCGCTGGTGCCGGCGCCGGCCAGGCCGACGTAGGTTTCCAGGTAGCGCGAGTTGCGCTCGACGCTGGAGTAGGACAGGTCGGTGGCGATCGTCCAGTTCTCGCCGGCGCGCCACTTGTTGTTCCAGCCCACCGAGGTCAGGGTGTCCTCGATCGGATTGGAGTCGGCGCGCAGCACCGGCTTGACGTTGGTCCAGTTGCTGTCGGTGACCGTGCCGCTGCCGCTGGTGGTGTAGCCCGGTTCGAGGATGCCCTGGCCCCATGCGGTGCCGAACTCGACGCCGGACTTGACCTGGGTGCGGTCGAACTTGGAGTGGAACAGGTCCAGCGAGGTCTCGTAGATGTCGCCCGGACGGTACTGCAGGGTCAGCATCGCGCCGTCGCGCTTGTTGTTCTCGTCGAGGCGGTACACCTTGCCGCCGCCGAAGATGGAGTTGCCGTTGAGCGGCGCGCCGGGGGTGGCGTCGGTGTAGCCCCACGCCTCGCTCTGGTAGTTCGGCTGCGGGCTGTCGATCCGCGCGTAGCCGAAGGCCAGGCCCAGCGTGTTGTCGAGGAACTGGTCGATGTAGGTGAAGCTGAAGCGGTTGCCGTTCTCCTTCCAGTCCTCGACCTCGTTCATGTCGTAGCGCGCGTTCATGGCGATGACGCGCTTGTCGAAGTCGAGCGGCCGCGCCGTGCGCAGGTCGACCGTGCCCGACAGGCCCTGGCCGACCAGGCGCGCGTCCGGGGTCTTGTAGACGACCGCCTGGCTCAGCACCTCGGAAGGATACTGGTCGAACTCGACGCCGCGGTTGTCGCCGGTGTTGGCCTGCTCGCGGCCGTTGAGGGTGGTGCCGGCGAAGTCGCCGGACAGGCCGCGGATGTGGATCTGGGTGGCACGGCCGCGCTCGCGCTGCGCGGTCAGGCCCGGCAGGCGTGCGATCGAATCGGCGATCGAGGCATCCGGCAGCTTGCCGATGTCCTCGGCCGACACCGCTTCCACGATCGAGTTCGACGACTGCTTGGTTTCCAGCGACTTCTCGATGCCGACGCGGATGCCGCGGACGACGACCGCGTCGAGGTCCTGGGCGTCGGCAGAAGGCGACGGGGTGTCCTGGGCATGCAGGTTCATCGAACCCAGCGACATCGCGGACAGCACGGCAACGCTCAGCAGGTTGCGCTTGAGTTGCAACATCTTCCCCTCCCAAAAGGCAATGTTGGCTTTCGAATCCGAGTTTTGGGCGGCACGCAGGTGCGGGCAACCGGCTTCCGACATGAACGTCGGTGCTGGCGGCCATGGTAGTCGCGGCGCATCCCGGCATCGCGGCCCCGCATACGTATTCATGGGCGTTTCGATGCCGTTCGAGGCGCCTGGCGGCCCGGCATGCGCCGACGACCGGCGTGTGCGCAGGCGCGCGACGGGGGTATGGATCGTTGCGCCGACGACGTCGCGCCTGCGACGGCGGCTACTCCAGCACGTAGACCACGGCCGTGCGCGGGGGCAGCTCGAACGTGCCGGTCGCAGCGTCGTGGCGCGCCCTCGATGCCGGTCGCGGATCCGCGGCGTCGGCGGCGCGATGCACGGGATGCAGCCGGTACGGCTTGCCGCGCTCGCTGGCGAGGTGCAGCGTGCGCGCTTCGGGATGGGCATTGATGAAGTACAGCACCTCGCGGAAGCCGGCCTGCGGATCGCCGCTGCCATCCAGATGCCCGACCAGCACCGTCGGGTCCTGGTCGGGGCCGGTGTTGGGGAAGCGCAGGCGGCGCGACACCGCGTCCGCATCGCGCAGCCGGAACAGCGGCGTGCTGGCGCGGATGCGCAGCAGGTCGCGCATGGCATCGCGCACGAAGGCGATATCGGCAGGGCTCGGCTTGATCGAGGCATCGGCCAGCAGCGGGCGCATCAGCGGCCAATCCTCGCCGTTGTCGGCAGCGGGTGGCAGGCCGCTGCCGAAGTGGTTGTCGCGCCAGGTCCAGTCGAGGCGGTTGAACCAGTCGCCGGAGTCGTAGCTGTTGCGGTCCAGCGACTTGGAGCGCAGCGCCTCGATGCCGGCGTGGAAGTAGGCGATGCCCTGGCTGAAGGCGGTGTGGGCGATGCCCAGCACCTGCACGCGCGCACGATCCTCCGCCGAGGTGTCGCCCGGCAGCTTGAACGCGTGCAGGTCGAACAGGGTCTGGTTGTCGTGGTTCTCGACGTAGTTGACCACTTCGTCCGGCTGGCGGGTGTAGCCCGCGGGCTGGCCCTTGTAGTCGATCCCGCGCAGCGGCACCTCGCGGCCGTCGCGCGCGGTCATCACGTAGTCGGCGAGCGATCCGGCCAGGCCGACGCGGGCCAGGTCGGCGGCGTGCAGCAGGTCGTCGCGCGGTCGCGACGGATCGGCCAGGGCGTTCGGCGCATACACCAGGCCGTTGAGCCAGCCTTGCTCGCGCAGCACGGTGGAGCCGCTGTCGGACGGCCCGCCGCCGCGCAGCGCGTCGCGCGCACGATCGCTGAAGGTGCCGATGCCCGTGCCGCCCAGCGACTGCTGCGAGGCCTGCACGAAGCGCGCGCCGTCGGCGACCTCGCCGAAGTTCCAGCCTTCGCCGATGAGGTGGATGCGATGGCCGGCGACGGCGTCGACCGCCGCCTGCAGGCGCTCCATCGCCGCGCGCGGCTGGTGGCCCATCAGGTCGAAGCGGAACGAATCGATCCGGTAGTCGCGCGTCCAGCGCACCGCGGAATCGATCATCAGCTTCGCCATCATCCGGTGCTCGGTGGCGGTGTTGTCGCAGCAGGTGGAACGCTCCACGCGACCGTCGGCGTCGAGCCGGTGGTAGTAGCCCGGCACGATGCGGTCCAGCACCGACTTCTCGTGCTGGCCGGAGGCGGACATGTGGTTGTAGACCACGTCCATGCCCACGCGCAGGCCGGCGTCGTGCAGCGCCATCAGCATCCGCCGGAACTCGCGGATGCGCACCGGGGCATCGTTGGCGTCGCTGGCGTAGCTGCCTTCGGGCACGTCGAAGTGGAACGGGTCGTAGCCCCAGTTGAAGCAGTCGCGCGTGGCCACGGCCATCACCGCGGCCTGCTGGCGCTCGCTGTCCGCCGGTGCGTCCGGCACCTCGGGCGTGATGCAGCCGGCCTCGGGGATGGTGGCGATGTCGAACACCGGCAGCAGGTGCACGTCGGTAAGGCCGGCCTGCGCCATCGCGCGCAGGTGGCGCATGCCGTCCGAACCGGCGTGGGTGAAGCCGAGGTAGCGGCCACGGTCTGCGGCGGGCACGGTCATGTCGTCGCGCGAGAAGTCGCGCACGTGCAGCTCGTAGATGACCATGTCGGTCTGCGCCGCGAGCCGCGGCGCGCGCGACGCTTCCCAGCCGGCGGGCCGGGTCGCCGCGTCGTCGAGGCTGCCGATCCAGCTGCGCTTCGAATCCGCGTTCAGGCCCACCGAGTACGGATCGGTCACCCGGTTGCGCACGATGCCGGTGCCGGGCACGAACACGTCGACCAGCCAGGTGTAGTAGCCACCGGACAAGTCGCCCGGCGTGCGCCAGGACCAGACCCCGCTGGCGTCGTCGCGCGTTGCCGGCTGCAGCGCGATGGCCGCGCTGTCGGCGCCCGCGTGCACGCAGACCGCGACCGCGCGCGCCGTGGGGGCCCACAGCGAGAAGCGGGTGCCGGCGTTGCCGGTTGCCACCCCGAGCACGGCGGCATCGGCGTCCTCGAACAGGTCGTCGAGCGCGCCCGCCAGCTGCAGGGCGGAGGCCTCGAGGACGCTGCCGTCGTCGTCTTCTTGCACGAGCAGCAGCTGGCCCTGCAGCAGCCGCGGGACCTTCGCCGCGTCGGCCCCGGCGATCGCCAGCGTCGCGCCGTCGGCGACGAAGCGGAAACGGTCGGCCAGCGCATCGGGCAGCCGGCCGTGGACCGTCGCCAGCGCGAGCACCTCGTCCGCGCCTTCGACCCGGCGTCCCGGCGTCGCGACCAGGGTTGCGTTGCGCGCGTGGTAGAGCCGGAAACGACCGGTGTCGGCGGCGCCCGGCCAACGCAGCAAGCGGCGATCCAGCCAGTGCGCACGCGCCGGCACGACCCCACCCTGTGCGGCGGCGACCAGCGTGGTTGCGAAGGCCGGCGCATCGCACTCCTGCCGCGAGGCCGGTCGCGCGTCGCTGGCCTGCGCGCAGGCCGCGCCGCACAAGGCCAGCAGGACCAGCAGTGGCGCGATGGAGCGGACCGGCAAGGTCAGTGCCCGGCCATCGCCGGTTGCACGGGCGCCGGCGCCGCCGCCGTGGCGATCGATGTCACCTCGCCGTAGCAGCTGCCGTAGGCGGGCAGGCGCAGGCGGCCCTCGTGCAGCACGCCGTTGGCCAGGCCGTCGACCGCGAGCGCGCGCGCCTCGATCCCGGGCAGGGCGATCTCGACCGCCGCATCGGACAGGTTGAACGCGACGAACAACCGCTGGCCGCCGAGCGTGCGCACGAAGGCCAGCACCGGCTCGGGCGTGTCGATGAACCGGATGTCGCCCCTCACGAGCGCCGGCTGCGTGCGCCGCCAGGCGAGGAAGCGCTGCACCGTGGCCAGCACCGACCGGGCGTCGGCGCGCTGCGCGTCCACGCTGAGCGCGAGGTGCTCCGCCGGGACCGGCAGCCACGGCGTGCCGCGGGTGAAGCCGCCCTGCGCGGCCGCCTGCCAGGGCATCGGCGTGCGGCAGCCGTCGCGGCCCTTGAAGTTGGGCCAGAACGCGATCCCGTAGGGATCCTGCAGCGCCTCGAACGGCACGTCGGCCTCGGGCAGGCCGAGTTCCTCGCCCTGGTAGAGGCAGACCGAGCCGCGCAGCGAGCACACCAGGGCCACCAGCATCGATGCAAGCTGCGGCGACGGACGTGCGCCGCCCCAGCGCGTCACCGCGCGCTGCACGTCATGGTTGGAGATCGCCCAGCACGGCCAGCCATCGGTCATCGCCGCTTCCAGCCGCCGCACGGTGCCGCGGATGTAGCCGGCGCTGAAATCATCGGTCAGCAGCTCGAAGCTGTAGCCCATGTGCAGGCGCTGGTCGTTGACGTACTCGGCCGTGGTCGCCAGCGAGTCCTCCGACGAGATCTCGCCGAGCGTGGTCGCGCCGGGATACCGGTCGAGCAGGGTGCGCAGCGCCTCCAGGAACGGCAGGTTCTCCGGCCGCGTGTTGTTGTACCAGTGGTACTGGTAGGCGTAGGGGTTGTCGGCGCTGAAGCCGCGCCCGGTGCGCAGCGCGGCCGGCTTGGGCGGGTTGTCGCGCAGCTGGGGGTCGTGGAAGCAGAAGTTGATCGCGTCCAGGCGCAGGCCGTCGACGCCGCGGTCCAGCCAGAACTTCACGTTGTCCAGCGTGGCCGCCTGCACCTCGGGGTTGTGGAAGTTGAGGTCGGGCTGCGAGGACAGGAAGTTGTGCAGGTAGTACTGCTCGCGCCGCGGCTCCCACTTCCAGGCGACGCCGCCGAACAGCGCCATCCAGTTGTTGGGCGGCGTACCGTCATCCTTCGGGTCGGCCCACACGTACCAGTCGGCCTTGGGGTTGTCGCGGCTCTGCCGGCTTTCACGGAACCATTCGTGGTCGCTCGAGGTATGGCTGAGCACCTGGTCGATCATCACCTTGATGCCGAGGTCGTGCGCCTTCGCCAGGAGCCTGTCGAAGTCGTCGAGCGTGCCGAACAGCGGATCCACGTCGCGGTAGTCGGCGATGTCGTAGCCGAAGTCGGCCATCGGCGACTTGAAGAACGGTGAGATCCAGATCGCGTCCACGCCCAGCGAGGCCACGTGGTCGAGGCGCGCGATGATGCCGGGCAGGTCGCCCACGCCGTCGCCGTCGGTGTCCATGAAGCTGCGCGGGTAGATCTGGTAGATCACCGCGCCGCGCCACCACTCGATCGCCTGCTCGCCTGCCACCCTGCACTCCGCCCGGTTTTCCGGGCGCCACTATTCCACAGCGGCCGCGACGGCGTGCCAGCCGCCGGTCACGCCCGGCGATGAATACGTATGCGGCGCGGGTCGCGGCCGTTCGCCGCGAAGCGCCTGCCGAGAACGCGGAAACACCATGAAAACAGCGGCGGAGCTGCGTGTTCCGAGGCGCGCCGGCGTGCCGGAGGATGTTGCGACGCGGCAAGGACATCCGCGCGCGATCCGGGGACAATGCGCGCGGCGCAACGGGAGAGCCGGTCGAATGGCGAGCAAACCGCAACTGTCGTTCTGGCAGATCTGGAACATGTGCTTCGGGTTCCTCGGGATCCAGTTCGGCTTCGCGTTGCAGAACGCGAACGTGAGCCGCATCTTCCAGACCCTCGGTGCCGACATGGACGAGGTGCCGGGGCTGTGGATCGCCGCGCCGCTGACCGGACTGCTGGTGCAGCCCATCATCGGCCACTTCTCGGACCGCACCTGGACCCGCCTCGGCCGGCGCCGTCCCTACTTCCTTTGGGGCGCGATCTTCTCGACCGCGGCGCTGCTGGTGATGCCCAATTCGCCCCAGCTGTGGATCGCCGCCGGCACGCTGTGGATCCTCGACGCCTCGCTCAACGTGTCGATGGAGCCGTTCCGCGCCTTCGTCGGCGACCAGCTGTCGCCGCGCCAGCGGCCGACCGGCTACGCCATGCAGAGCTTCTTCATCGGCGTCGGGTCGGTGGTCGCCAGCCTGCTGCCGTGGCTGCTGGCGAAGTGGGGCGTGGCCAATACCGCCGCCCCGGGCGAAGTGCCCGACACGGTGCGCTACGCGTTCTATGCCGGTGGCGCGGTGCTGCTGCTGGCGATCGGCTGGACGGTGCTGCGCACGCGCGAGTACCCGCCGGAGGTGCTGCGCTCGTTCGACGATGCGGAGCCGGCGGGCGCTGCATCGCAGGGCAACGTGGTGCCGCCGGCGGCCGGTGGACTGCCCTGGGTGGTGGTGGGCCTGGCCGGCCTCGCCGCGGTCTGGCATTTCGGCTGGGATCGCCTGCTCTACGTGCTGGCCGCGCTGCCGCTGGCCTATGGCGCGCTGCGCATGGTCGCGCCGGGGATGCCGCGGGCCTCGATGCTGTCGACCGTCACCGCCGACCTTCACGCGATGCCGGCGACGATGCGGCAACTGGCGGTGGTGCAGTTCTTCTCGTGGTTCGGCCTGTTCTGCATGTGGATCTACACCACCGCCGCGGTCACGCGCCAACACTACGGCACCACCGACACCGCGTCGGCGGCCTGGAACGAGGGCGCCAACTGGGTCGGCGTGCTGTTCGCCGCCTACAACGGCTTCGCCGCGCTCGCGGCGATCATGATCCCGTGGATGGCGCGCCGCTTCGGCCTGCGCGGCAGCCACCTGTTCAACCTGTGGCTGGGCGGGATCGGCCTGCTGTCGATCGCCTTCATCCGCGACCCGCAGTGGCTGCTGCTGTCGATGGTCGGCGTGGGGTTCGCCTGGGCCTCGATCCTGTCGCTGCCCTACGCAATGCTGTCCGACAGCCTGCCCGCGGCGAAGATGGGCGTGTACATGGGCATCTTCAACTTCTTCATCGTGATCCCGCAGCTGGTGGCGGTGAGCACGCTCGGCGTGCTGCTGTCCCGGCTGTTCGACGGCGAGCCGGTGCGGGTGCTGATGCTGGGCGGCGCCTGCTTCCTGGTCGCGGGGGCGTGCGCGCTGCTGGTACGCCTGCCGCGGGCAAGCGTATCGGTCGCGACACCGTCGCCGCGCTGACGGCACTCCGCGCACACGAGACATCCGCGAAGCGTCGTCCCTCACTGCATTCGGGATGACAAAGATTTCGACAACGCCTTGGTGAATGACAACGCCGTGTCTTGAGGAGAAGAAGGACCGATGAAGATCCGCGCCGTGCTGCCGCTGATGCTGACCCTTGCCTTGCTGGCATGTCGCGGCGAGGAATCCCGGTTGCCTCCGGAGGCGTCGGCGTCCGACGACTTTTACGGCACCCTGGAACCGTTCGCCAGCCAGGCGGTGTACTTCGTGGTCACCGACCGCTTCGTCAACGGCGATCCGGGCAACGACCAACGCGAACAGGGCGGAAAACACCGCACGTTCGACCTCCCGCTGGCGCCCTGTGACGGCGTGGCCGGCAACATCGGCTACCTCGGCGGCGACTTCAAGGGCCTCGCCGACAACCTCGACTACATCCGCGGGCTGGGCTTCAACGCGGTGTGGATCACGCCGATCGTGCAGAACCCGGACGAGGCGTTCACCGGCGGCGAGCCACCCGGCTGCGGCACGATCCTCACCGACCGCGGCAAGACCGGCTACCACGGCTACTGGGGCGTCAACTTCTACGAGGTCGACGAGCACCTGCCCAGCCCGGGCATGGGCTTCCCGGAGCTGGCGAAGGCGATGCACGAGCGTGACATGAAGCTGGTGCTCGACATCGTCGGCAACCATGGCTCGCCGGCGTGGACCATGACCGAAGACCAGCCGATGTTCGGCAAGGTCTACGCCAAGGACGGCACGCTCGTCGCCGACCACCAGAACCTGCCGCCGCAGCGGCTGGATCCGCGCCACAACCCGCTGCACGCGTTCTACAACACCACCGGGCCGGTGGATGCGAAGGACGGTTCCATCTACGACGGCAACCTCGCGCAGCTCGGCGATTTCGATGCGACCAATCCGGCGGTGCTGGACTACCTCGTCGGCGCCTACTCGCAGTGGATCGACCAGGGCGCGGACGCCTTCCGCATCGACACCATCGGCTGGATGCCGCCGGCGTTCTGGCAGGCCTTCAGCGACCGCATCCGCGCCAAGCGTCCCGGCTTCTTCATGTTCGGCGAGGCCTTCGACTACGACGCGAAGAACATCGCCGTGCACACGCAGCCCGGCCACGGCGAGGTCAGCGTGCTCGATTTCCCGATGAAACAGGCGATGGACGAAGTGTTCGGGCGCAAGGGCGCCGGCTTCGAGCGGCTGGCGCCGACGCTGTTCCTCGAGGACAGCCCGTACGCGAATCCCTACGACCTGGCCACGTTCTACGACAACCACGACATGCCGCGCATGGATGCCAGCGACGAGGGCTTCATCGACGCGCACAACTGGCTGTTCACCGCGCGCGGCATCCCGGTCGTCTACTACGGCTCCGAGACCGGCTTCATGCGTGGCCGAGCCGAGCATGCGGGCAACCGCAGCTATTTCGGCCAGGAACGCGTGGACGCGGCGCGCGACAGCCCGATCTTCGCGGCGCTGCAGCGCATCGCCACGTTGCGGCGCGAATCGTCGGCGCTGCAGCGCGGACTGCAGCTGGTGCTGTCGCTGCAGGGCGACACGGCGGCCTTCTACCGCGTGTACGAGCACGGCGGCACCACGCAGACCGCGCTGGTGCTGCTCAACAAGTCGGGCCAGGCGCGCAAGGTGGCCGTCGATGCGCTGGTGCAGCCGGGCCGCTGGCGCGACGGGTTCGATGGCCGCATCGTCGAACTGGGCGATCGCGTCGACCTTGACGTGCCCGCGCACGGCGTGCGCGTGCTGCTGTTCGACCAGCCGCTGACCGATCCGTCGCTGCGCGCGCGTCTGGCGTCGGCGATGCGCCTCTGACGATGGCGGAACATGCGGACGCCCACCCCTCGCGGGATGGGCGTCCGGGTCGCGCGAGGCAGCAGGGCCTCGTGCGCGGGGTTTACTGCTCCAGGCGCGTGCGCAGTTCGAACAGACCGCTGGCGCTGTCGTTGAAGCCCTTGGCGATGATGGTGTAGGTGCCGGGCTCGACGTCGGTGCTGATGCGCGCGTTGCTTTCGCCGCCGCTGTCGTCGTCCTCGGCCACGCTGCGGCCGTCGCGCTGCAGTTCCAGCACCGAATCCACGTCGTCGCTGGTCATGTCGACCACCAGCCGGCCCGCGTGCGGGACCTCCACGGTGTAGCGCAGCGCCTCGCCGCCGAGCATGCCGGTGATCGCCGAACCCGGGGCGATCGCGCCGCCGTTGCGGAACGACGCGGCATCGAATGCCTGGCGCGTGGCCGACAGCCGGAACAGGCCGCTGGCGCTGTCGCCGAGGCCACGTGCCTTCACCTGGTAGGTGCCGGGCTGCAGCACGGTGGAGAGGCGCGAGTTGGTGCCGTCCGGGCCGTCGTCGTTGGACAGCGTGACGCCGTTGCCCTGCAGCTCGAGCACGGTGTCGAAGTCGTCGCTGGCGAGGTCGAGGGTGATCCGGCTGGGCTGGGCGATGCGCAGCTGGTACTCGCGCGGCGTGCCGGTGAGGGCGCCGGTGAGCGCGTTGCCGTCGGTCGCCAGCTCACCGCCGTTGCGCAGGCGCACGCCCGCGGGCAGGGCGCCGGTGGAGATCGACAGTTCGTACATGCCGGTGGCGCTGCCGTCGATCGCGGACTTGGTGCGCAGCGTGTAGGTGCCCGGTTCCAGCGGCACGCGCAGGCGCGCGTTGAGGTTGTCGCCGCCGTCGTCGTCATTGACCGACACGCCGTTGCCGGACAGCTCCAGTGCCGAGTCGAACTCGTCCGAGCGCATGTCGATCACGTAGTAGCCCGACTGGCGGATGGCGAGCCGGTAGCTCCTGCCGCCTTCGCGCAGGAAGTCGGCGATCTCCGTGCCGGCCTGCAGCGGGCTGTCGCCGCGGTGCACCTGCAGGGCCTTGGCTTCGAGCCGGAACGGCCCGAACGCGCGCGAACCCGCGCCGCTCACCGCCACTTCGTAGCGGCCCTTCTCCGCGGCCATCACCGACAGGCGGGAGGTCGCCGGTTCGCTCGTGCCTTCGCACTTGACCGTGTTGGGGCCGGCGACGCGCTCGCCCGCGTGCAGCACCACCAGCTTCGCGCACAGCGCGCCGGACGCCTGCAGGCTCACCGCCTGGCCGGCGTCGAGGTCGATGGCATACAGCACGCTGCGGCTGCCGTCGTTGTAGTTGATGCGGTCGCGGGTGGTGATTTCGCCGCGCACGGGCGAGCCGATCGCGAGCGTGCCCGCGAGGTCGGAGGGCGTCTGGCTCATGGCGATCTGCGGCAGCAGCAGCACACCGCCGAGCAGGAGGGTCTTCTTCATTGAAGCGTGTTCCTTGTGGACATCGGGTGGCCTGCGCGGAGCGGTCCCGGCAGGTGCGCATATGAGAATCGGTTTGCGGCGTTGGCGCCAGAGCATCAACGGCGCAGGGCGCGCAACGGGGTTGATGTTCCAGCCGTCAGCCGGCGGTGGAGGCGCGCACCGCGAGCGAGGTCGGCAGGCGTTCGCTGCCGGCCGGTTCGCCCTTGAGCAGGGCCACCAGCTTGGCGACCAGCAGTTCGCCGGCGCGGGTGGTGTCCTGGGTGACCGTGGTCAGTGCCGGAGTGGCGATGCGGGCGGCGGGAATGTCGTCGAAGCCGACCACGGCGACGTCCTGCGGGATGCGCAGGCCATGCCGCGCCAGTTCGCGCATGGCGCCGATGGCGATCAGGTCGCTGGCGGCGAACACGGCGTCGAACGGCCGTCCCCGCGACAGCAGCACCTGGGCCGCGGCCTCGCCGGATTCCTCCGAACTTTCGGCGTCGACCTGCAGCGACCGGTCCATCGCGGCGCCGACCTCGCGCAGGGCCGCATCGCAGCCCTCGTAGCGCTCGAGGAATTCCGGGTAATGGCTGGAGGCGTCGCCGAGGAAGGCCACCTGCCGGCGGCCGAGCGAGGCCAGGTGCGTACCGGCCAGGCGGCCGCCGCCGACGTTGTCGCAGCCGATCGACAGCCCGGGCTGGTCGGGCAGCACCGCGCCCCAGCGCACGAACGGCGTGCCCTGTCCCAGCAGCGACGCCAGCCGGCCCTCGTAGGCGAGGTAGTCGCCGTAGCCGAGCAGGATCAGGCCGTCGGCCTTGTGGCTGTCGGCATAGTCGGCGTGCCAGTCGTGGGACAGCTGCTGGAACGAGATCAGCAGGTCCTTGCCGAGCTTGGCGCAGGTGCGGGTGATCGACCCCAGCATCGGCAGGAAGAACGGGTTGATATGCGACTCGTCCGAGGTCGGGTCCTCGAACAGCAGCAGGGCCAGCGTGCCGGACTGCTGCGCGCGCAGGTTGGAGGCGTTCTTGTCGACCTTGTAGTTGAGCTGCTCGGCGATGGCGAGGATGCGCTTGCGGGTCTCCTCGCTGACCATCGGGCTGCCGCGCAGCGCCCGCGACACGGTCGGCTGCGACACCCCGGCCAGGTGCGCGATGTCCAGGGAGGTGGCCTTGCCCCGGATGTTGGTGCCGTGGTCGCTCATGTGGGGGCATGATGCCACCCGCCCGGCGGGCGGCACGGTGCGGCGCAGCATCCCGATCCGGGGTAGAATCGCGCCCTGACCTGCCCACAGGGTGGCCCGCGGCAACGCCGGCCGAGCGTGCGACATGAGCACTACCACCGCCCACTGCTGAATCCCGGTTCCCGAGGCATGCGAAGGACGCCCGGCGTCCTTTTTTGTTGCGTGCGGGGCTTCCAGTCGCGAAGCAATTCTCCTCGGGACTTCCCTTCCCCTGCTTGCGGGGGAAGGTGCCCGGAGGGCGGTTGGGGGCGCGAGCGGAAGGCGCGCAATGAACAGCCCCTCATCCGGCGCTGCGCGCCACCGTCTCCCGCATGCGGGAGAAGGGGCGGTCTCTCCGAATTTTCAATCTCCATTTCCGGCTCCGACATGATCACAATCACGCTCCCCGACGGCAGCCGCCGCGAGTTCGACCATCCCGTCTCGGTGATGGAGGTCGCCCAGTCGATCGGTCCCGGGCTGGCCAAGGCCACCGTGGCCGGCAAGGTCGATGGCCGCCAGGTCGACGCGTCGGACCTCATCGACCACGACGCCTCGCTGCAGATCCTCACCCCGAAGGACGCCGAGGGCGTGGACATCATCCGCCACTCCGCCGCGCACCTCGTGGGGCACGCGGTGAAGCAGCTCTATCCCGAGGCCAAGATGGTGATCGGCCCGGTGATCGAGGACGGCTTCTACTACGACATCTGGCACGAGCGCCCGTTCACGCCCGAGGACATGGCGGCGATCGAGCAGCGCATGCGTGAGCTGATCGCGCAGGACTACGACGTGGTCAAGAAGGTGACGCCGCGCGACGAAGTCATCGCCACGTTCAAGTCGCGCGGCGAGGACTACAAGCTTCGCCTGATCGACGACATGGGCCCCGAAGTCACCGCGATGGGCCTGTACCACCACCAGGAATACGTGGACATGTGCCGCGGCCCGCACGTGCCCAACACGCGCTTCCTCAAGGCGTTCAGGCTCACCCGCATTTCCGGCGCCTACTGGCGCGGCGATTCCAGGAACGAGCAGCTGCAGCGCATCTACGGCACCGCGTGGGCGGACGAAAAGCAGCTCAAGGCCTACATCCAGCGCATCGAGGAAGCCGAGAAGCGCGACCATCGCAAGATCGGCAAGCAGCAGGACCTGTTCCACCTGCAGGAAGAAGCGCCGGGCCTGGTGTTCTGGCATCCGAAGGGCTGGTCGATCTGGCAGGTGGTCGAGCAGTACATGCGCCGCGTGTACCGCGAGACCGGCTACGGCGAAGTGCGCTGCCCGCAGATCCTCGACGTCGAGCTGTGGAAGAAGTCCGGCCACTGGGACAACTACAAGGACAACATGTTCTTCACCGAGTCCGAAAAGCGGACGTACGCGCTGAAGCCGATGAACTGCCCGGGCCACGTGCAGGTGTTCAACCAGGGCCTGCACAGCTATCGCGACCTGCCGATCCGCTACGGCGAGTTTGGCAGCTGCCATCGCAACGAACCCTCGGGCGCGCTGCACGGCATCCTGCGCGTGCGCGGTTTCACCCAGGACGACGGCCATGTGTTCTGCACGCCCGACCAGGTGGAAGCCGAAGTGCGTGCGTTCCACGCGCAGGCGCTGAAGGTCTACGAAGATTTCGGTTTCAACGAGATCCAGATCAAGATCGCGCTGCGTCCCGAATCGCGCCTCGGCGACGACGCGACGTGGGACAAGGCCGAAGCCGCCCTGCGCGACGCGCTGCGTGCCTCGGGCGTCGAGTGGGAGGAGCTGCCGGGCGAGGGCGCGTTCTACGGCCCGAAGATCGAGTACCACCTCAAGGACGCCATCGGCCGCACCTGGCAGCTCGGCACCATGCAGGTCGATTTCATGATGCCCGGCCGGCTCGGCGCCGAGTACGTGGATGAACACAGCCAGAAACAGACCCCGGTGATGCTGCACCGGGCCATCGTCGGCTCGATGGAGCGCTTCATCGGCATCCTGATCGAGCACCACGCCGGCCAGTTCCCGGCGTGGCTGGCGCCGGTCCAGGCGGTGGTGATGAACATCACCGATGCCCAGGCCGATGCCGTGGGCGATATGGCCAAGGCCTTGAATTCACAAGGGTTCAGGGCCATCTCCGACGTGCGCAACGAGAAGGTCGGCTACAAGATCCGCGAGCACACCCTGCAGCGGGTGCCGTACCTGCTGGTGGTCGGCGACCGCGAGAAGGCGTCCGGGTCGGTGGCGGTCCGGACCCGTGCCGGCGAGGACCTGGGCACCATGCCGGTGGCCGATTTTGCCGCCCGGCTGGCGGCGGAAAGCCATGCCTGACAGTTGTATCGCAGCCGGATTCCGTTAAAAATCCGTCTTTGAACGCCCGGCGGCCCCCGCGCCGCCGGATTCTTCCCCCTTGGAGACAGCCGTATTAGCACCCCAGACAAGCAGAATCGCCGCAACAACGAAATCCGCGTGCCGCGCGTGCGCGTGATCGGTTCCGACGGAGAAATGGTCGGCGTGTTGTCGCGCGACGAAGCCTTGCAGATGGCCGAGGACGAGGGCCTCGACCTGGTCGAGATCCAGCCGAACGCCGATCCGCCGGTGTGCAAGATCATGGACTTCGGCAAGTTCAAGTTCGAAGCCCAGAAAAAGGCCAACGAGGCCAAGAAGAAGACCAAGCAGGTCGAGATCAAGGAAGTGAAGTTCCGTCCGGTCACCGACGAGGGCGACTACCAGATCAAGCTGCGCAAGATGCGTGGTTTCCTCGAGGAAGGCGACAAGATCAAGGTCAACATCCGCTTCCGTGGCCGCGAGATGAGCCACCAGGAACTCGGTCGCGAGATGGCCGCGCGGATCGAGGCCGACCTCGGCGAGGACATCGTCATCGAATCCCGCCCGCGCCTCGAAGGCCGGCAGATGGTGATGATGATCGCCCCCAAAAAGAAATGAACTCACGCGCCGCAGGCGCGTGAGGCATCGGGTTCCCCTCTCCCCGTTTACGGGGGAGGGTAAAGGGAGGGGGAGCGCGCCGAGAGGCGCGCTTCGCGTTTGAGATGGTGTTGCGTCGTTCGCCCCCACCCAGGCCCTCCCCCGTGAAAGGGGGAGGGGGAAAAGCGCAGCAGCTGACATGTCGTGCAGGAGGGGGAGCGCGCCGAGAGGCGCGCTTCGCGTTTGAGGTGGTGTTGCGTCGTTCGCCCCCACCCCGGCCCTCCCCCGTGAAAGGGGGAGGGGGAAGTGCCGGCGCGAGCCGCAGGACGTGCGGGCGGGGGAGCAGCACGGCGGGAGGGGGAGGGGTACGGCGCGCCGGGGCGAACGGGCTCCGGTTTGCCCTCCCCGAACCCCCTGAATTGCAAGGAAAACCCGCAGCAGGCATAATGGCCGGCCCGGTTCGCCGGGTGCGGTATGCAACATCTCTGGACCCGCCCTCGTTTCCATCGGAATCAAGGGCTTACAAACCGGTCAGGCAGGAAGGAAAGCGTGTCCATCGATCCGGACACCGCCCAGGCCAGTACTCGATACAACCCAAGGACAATCGCAATGCCCAAGATCAAGACGCATCGGGGCGCGGCCAAGCGCTTCCGGAAGACCGCTTCCGGCAAGTACAAGGCAGGCCACGCCAACCGCAGCCACATCCTCACCAAGAAGGCGACCAAGCGGAAGCGCAACCTCCGGCAGACGAACATGGTTCGTGCCGAGGACGCGGGCCGTCTGGACCGCATGCTTCCGTATCTCTGAGGAGGGCTGAACAATGGCACGAGTCAAGCGTGGCGTGCAGGCGCGCCGTCGTCACAAGAAGGTCATCGGCCGCGCGAAGGGCTACTACAACGCCCGTCGCAAGGTCTTCCGCGTCGCCAAGCAGGCGGTCATCAAGGCGGGTCAGTACGCCTACATCGGCCGCAAGCAGAAGAAGCGCAACTTCCGTTCGCTGTGGATCACGCGCATCAATGCCGCGGCCCGCATCAACGGCATGAGCTACAGCCGCTTCATGAACGGCCTGCTCAAGGCCGGCATCACCCTTGACCGCAAGGTGCTGGCGGACATCGCCGTGCACGACGCGGCCGGGTTTGCCGCGCTGGCCGAGAAGGCGAAGGGCGCGCTCACGGCGTAATGCACGTCCCTGTGCGGTTCCGCCATGCGCGGATCCGGCGGGGACACGGCGGTACACGCATGGGGAAGGGCGCAAGTCCTTCCCCATTTGCTTGTTTGGGGTGGCTGGATACGGGACCGGATCGGAATGAGCGAGATCGAATCGCTGTCGAAGCAGGCGCTGGCCGACATTGCCGCGGCGTCCAGCAGCGAAGCGCTGGAAGCGCTGCGCGTGTCGCTGCTGGGCAAGAGCGGGCGCATCACCGCGCAGCTCAAGTCGCTGGGCACGCTGCCGGCCGAGCAGCGCAAGGCGGCGGGCGAGGCGATCAACCAGGCGCGCGACGCCCTGGGCGAGGCGCTGTCGGCGCGCAAGGTCGCGCTTGAGGACGCGGAACTGGACGCGCGGCTCGCCGCGGAAACGCTCGACCTCACCCTGCCCGGGCGCGACGGCGCGCGTGGCGGCCTGCATCCGATCAGCCGCACGATGGAGCGCATGGCCGAGATCTTCGGTCGTCTCGGCTACGAACTGTCGGACGGTCCCGAAATCGAGGACGACTGGCACAACTTCGAGGCGCTCAACTTCCCGCCGCACCATCCGGCGCGTGCGATGCACGACACGTTCTATTTCCCGCCGGACGGCCGCGGCATCGCCCGCCTGCTGCGCACGCACACCTCCGGCGTGCAGGTGCGCTACATGGGCGACCACGCGCCGCCGCTGCGCATGATCGCGCTGGGCAAGGTCTATCGCTCCGATTCCGACCAGACCCACTCGCCGATGTTCCACCAGTGCGAAGGCCTGCTGGTCGACGAGCACGCCACGTTCGCCGACCTCAAGGGCACGCTGGCCGAGTTCGTGCGCGCGTTCTTCGAGCGCGACTTCGAGATGCGCTTCCGCCCGAGCTACTTCCCGTTCGTCGAGCCCGGCGCCGAGGTCGACATCGCCTGGCAGCGCCCCGACGGCAGCACGCGCTGGCTGGAGGTGCTGGGCTGCGGCATGGTGCATCCGAACGTGCTGCGCGCGGTCGGCATCGACCCGGAGCGCTACACCGGCTTCGCCTTCGGCATGGGCGTGGAGCGCCTGGCGATGCTGCGCTACGGCGTCGACGACCTGCGCGCGTTCTTCGACAACGATTTGCGCTTCCTCTGGCAGTTTGCTTGAGGGCCGGAAGCGCGTGACGCGCAGGATCTGCAGTCGTTGGATGTCATCCCGAGCCCTTCGGCTACGCTCGGGGCCGGCTCCGCGAGGGATCTTGGTTCCGCTAGGCCGGGCGCAGCAGGTTGATCAGCCATTGGGCTGTCTAAAATCACTTCTCGCTGTGCCCGGAATGACAGGATGGTGAGATGAAGTTCTCCGAACACTGGCTCCGCCAACACGTCCCCACCGACGCCACGCGCGAGCGCCTGGCCGAAGTGCTGACCGCGATCGGCCTCGAGGTCGAGGCCGTCGACGTACTCGGCGAAGGGCTGGAGGGCGTGGTGGTTGCGCGCATCGTGTCCGCCGACAGGCATCCCGAGGCCGATCGCCTGCAGGTGTGCCAGGTCGATGCCGGCGGCGCCGCGCCGCTGCAGATCGTCTGCGGCGCGCCGAATGCGCGCGCGGGCCTGGTCGCGCCGCTGGCCATGATCGGCGCCACCATCGGGGAACTCACGATCAAGGCCGCGAAGCTGCGCGGCGTCGAGTCGAACGGCATGCTGTGCTCGGCGAAGGAGCTGGGCCTCGATGCCGATGCCTCCGGCCTGCTGGAACTGCCGGACGACGCGCCGGTGGGCACCCCGCTGGCGACCTACCTCGGCCTGCCCGACGCCAGCATCGAGATCAAGCTCACGCCCAACCGCGCCGACTGCTTCAGTGTGCGCGGCATCGCCTACGACGTGGCCGCTGCCGTCAACGGCGAGGTCGCGCCCTTCGATCCGGTGCCGGTGCCCGCGCGGGGCGATGCGGCGATGGCGGTGTCGCTGCAGGCCGGCGCGCGCGTGCCGCGCTTCGCCGGGCGCGTGATCGAGGGCGTCGATGCCACGGTGCGCACGCCGGTGTGGATGGCCGAGCGCCTGCGCCGTTCCGGCGTGCGTCCGATCAGCTTCCTGGTCGACGTCACCCAGTACGTGATGCTGGAGCTCGGCCAGCCGATGCACGCCTTCGACCGCGATGCGCTGCAGGGCGCGATCGTGGTGCGGCCTGCGCGCGCCGGCGAATCGCTGGCGCTGCTCGATGGCCGCAACGTGGCGCTCGACGACGATTTCCTGGTGGTGGCCGATGGCCGCGGTGGCGAGGGCGCGCGCGCGGTGGCGTTGGGCGGGATCATGGGCGGGCTCGACACCCGTGTCACCGATGCCACGCAGAACGTCTTCCTCGAAGCCGCGCACTGGATCCCGTCGGCGATCATCGGCCGGCCGCGGCGCCTGGGCCTGCATACCGATGCCGGCCACCGCTTCGAGCGCGGCGTCGATCCGGAGCTGCCGCCGATCGCGGTGGAGTACGCCACGCGCCTGATTCTCGACGTCGCCGGCGGCGTGCCCGGTCCGCTGCAGGACACGGTGCTCGACGCGCACCTCGCCAGGCCCAGGCCGGTGCTGCTGCGGCACGCGCGCCTGGCGCGCGTCCTCGGCCTGTCGATCGACGACGGCGAGGTGGAGCGCATCCTGCGCACGCTGGGGCTGGCGGTCGAGCCGGTCGATGCGGGCTGGCTGGTCACGCCGCCGTCGCGCCGCTTCGACCTGGCGATCGAGGAGGACCTGATCGAGGAGGTGGCGCGCATCCACGGCTACGACGCCCTCCCGGCGACCCTGCCCGGCGGCGCCACCCGGCTGGCCGCACCGACGGAAACGCGCGTCGACGAGGCCACCGTGCGCCGGCAGCTGGTCGCGCGCGATGCGTTCGAGACCGTCAACTACGCCTTCGTCGATGCCGCGCTGCTGCAGCACTGGCAGGCGGGCGAGGGCAGCGTGCCGCTGGCCAACCCGCTCAGCGCGGAGCTCGGCGTGATGCGCACGCAGCTGCTGCCCGGGCTGGTCGGCGCGCTTGCGCACAACCTGGCCCGCCAGCAGTCGCGGGTGCGGCTGTTCGAGATCGGCAAGGTGTTCCATGCCGCCGTCGACGGCGGCGCGCCGATGGAGACCCAGCGCATCGCCATGGTCGCGACCGGCGCCGCGCATGCCGAGCAGTGGGGCGTGCCGACGCGCGCGGTGGACGTCCACGACCTCAAGGGCGACCTCGAAAGCCTGGCCGCCTGTGCCGGCGGACGCCTCGAATACCGCCCGTCGACCGCCGCGCACGGCCACCCGGGGCGCTCGGCCGACGTCTGGCGCGACGGCCAGCGCGTGGGCTGGATCGGCGAACTGCATCCGCGGCTGCTGCGCGCGCTGGGCCTGGACCACGCCGTGGTCGCCTTCGAGCTCGACCTGCCGGCGCTGCAACGGCGCGCCCTGCCGCGGGCGCAGGCGCTGTCGCGCTTCCCGTCCGTCCGCCGGGACCTCGCGTTCGTCGCCCCGGACACGGTGCCCTGGGCCGCCCTGGAGGCCACCATCCGGCGCGCCGCGGGCGCGCTGCTGGCCGATGTCCGGCTGTTCGATCGTTATGCCGGCAAGGGGGTCGAGGCGGGCTTCAGAAGTCTCGCCACAGGCTTGATTCTGCAAGACAATTCACGCACTCTGACCGACCGCGACGTGGACGTGGCGATCGCTGGGGTCATCGCCGCGTTGCAGGACGAACACGGCGCACGGATCAGAAGCTAGCGTGGCTTGGGGGACAGCGTGGCGTTGACCAAGGCTGAAATGGCCGAAAAGCTCTACGAGGAAGTGGGCCTGAACAAGCGCGAGGCG
>JAIUOJ010000005.1 GCA_020161335.1 Pseudomonadota bacterium | reverse complement strand
ACGACATCCGGGTTGTAGTGCACGCACATCTGTGCCGGCGCACCGTCAGAGCCCGGGCGCAGGTGTACCTGCTCGATCCCGTTGCGTCCCTCCAAATCGTCGATCAGCCGCTTGACACAGGCATCGGCCTCGTCAGGCACGTGGGGCAGGAGGATCTGAAGGTCGATGCGCAGCTTCTCGGTCATTGTCGTTTTCCCCAGGTATTAAGGGCTACGGGTGTGCTTGTCCGTTGACGCGCATGCCGGATCTGCCAACCAGCAGGCTCATGCGACGGGGTCATTGCTATCGGAACGTTTGTCTTCCCGAACGCTCCGCAGGATCTCGATACCGCCCTTGAACGCAACGGCTGCGATCAGGGCGCCGGCTACCAGGTCTGGCCACGATGTGCCGAGCCAAAGCACGAGCCCCCCGGCCACGATCACGCCGCCATTGGAAATGAAGTCGTTGAAGCTGAAGGTTTCGGCCGCTTTCATGTTCACGTCCTCGGAACGAATGCGGCGCAACAACACCAGGCACCACAGATTGATCGCAGCGGCGGCGACCGCCAGTCCGATCATGACCGGACCGAGCGGCTCGGCCCCATACATCCACCGCCGGACGACGTCCGCCAGGACCGCCACGGCGAAGATCAGCAACATGATCCCCGAGACGGTCGCCGCACCGCGTTTCCAGACGGGGCGGCGATCGATGGCGAGGTAGCTCAGCAGGTAGACGGCCGCATCCGAACCGTTGTCGACGGCGTTGGCGAGCAGGGCACTCGAATCGGCCGCCCAGCCCGCCACCCCAAGGCCTGCGAACAGGGCAAGGTTCCATAGCAGCACCTGCCGCAGGACATTCTTCTGCTGGGCCGAATCCTTCATCATGTTGCGTGTCGCTTTGGACGGTGCACCATGGCCCGCGCTGCGAACGTCGGCAGCACCAGCAGCGTCAGCACCGTGGCTGAGATCAAGCCGCCGATGACAACCGTCGCCAGCGGCTTCTGTACCTCGGCACCTGAGCCTGTTGCGATCGCCATTGGAATGAACCCGACGATCGCCACCAGCGCCGTGGTCAGCACTGCACGCAGACGACTGCCGGCACCGTTAGCCGCCGCTTCTAACGGCGTGTCTCCGGAGGTCAGCCGCTCGCGAATGGCCTGCATCAGCACCAACCCGTTGAGCGTCGCGACGCCGGAAACCGCGATGAAGCCAACGGCTGCTGACACTGAGAACGGCATGCCGCGAACCAGGAGTGCGAGTGCACCGCCTACCAGCGCCAGCGGCACGCAGGCAAACACCAGTGTTGCCTCTCGGATCGTACCCAGCGCCATGTACAGGAGGCTTCCGATCAGCAGGAACACGATCGGGATCACCAAGGCCAGACGGGCTTCGGCGCGCTGTAGGTTCTCGAACTGCCCGCCCCAGGTCAGGTAGATCCCGCTGGGTAGTGCGACCTCGGCCACCGACGCCTGAGCCTCGGTGACAAAGCCGCCAAGGTCGCGTCCGCGGACATTGGCTTGGACCACGATGCGACGACTGCCGTTGTTGCGGCTGATCTGGTTCGGTCCTTCGCTGACCTCGATGCGAGCGACAGAAGACAACGGCACTACAGTGCCGTCCGGCGCGACGATTGGGAGTGCTGCCAATTGCGCAGGATCGTTGCGAGCCTCCTCGTCGAAGCGCACAACGACGTCGAAGCGACGGTCACCTTCAAAGATCCGGCCGGCCGCCGTTCCACCAATGCCGGTTGCCAGCGCGTCACTCACGTCAGCCGCACTCAAGCCATATTGCGCGGCGGCGGCGTGATCGACACGGACCGTTA
The DNA here is from genome assembly GCA_020161335.1 of Pseudomonadota bacterium. GTDB lineage: Bacteria > Pseudomonadota > Gammaproteobacteria > Xanthomonadales > Xanthomonadaceae > Luteimonas. The sequence goes on along the minus strand of JAIUOJ010000005.1, from coordinate 61,192 downwards.
GCGTTGGCAAACCGGACACCTGTTCCACACGCACATCGGCCGCACCTTGGACGCTTCTCAGCTTCAGCGCGACCTGATCAGCAACGCCCTGCAGCACGTCGAAATCGTCGCCGAAGACCATCACCGCCAGGTCAGTTCGCACGCCGGAGATGAGTTCATTGAAGCGTAGCTCGATCGGTTGGCTGAACTCGAAAGCATTGCCGATCTGATTGCCGACAATCGACTCCAGCCTGTTGATCAAGGCATCTTTGTCAACAGACCGATCCGGCCACTCCGACTTTGGCTTAAGCACGATCACGCTATCGGAGATGTTCGTAGGCATGGGGTCGATGGCAGCTTCAGCCGTGCCTGTACGCGAGAAGATAGTCTTCACCTCCGGCTCGGCGGTGAGTGCCTTCTCCAATGCGAGTTGCATTGACAGCGACTGCTCCAACGAGGCCGACGGCACGCGTAATGCCTGCATCGCAAGGTTGCCTTCATCCAGCGTGGGCATGAACTCACGACCCAGCGACATGAAGGTGGCAGCACCCACAGCCAGTGTCGCCAGTGCCCCGATCAAGACCATGCGTGGCCGAGCAACGGCGGCGCGGATCACCGGTTCAACCTTGCCACGGACGAAGCGGATGATGCGGGTTTCGTGCTCACCATCATCATTGCCGTGAGCATGGGCACCACCTTCGGGGACTTTCGGCTCACGAACGAACAACGCTGCCATGGCTGGCACGAAGGTGAAGGAGAAGATGAAGGCGCCGATCAGTGCCAACATGAAGGTTGCGGCCATCGGCTGGAACGTCTTTCCTTCGACACCCTGGAGCGTGAGGATCGGTGCGAAGACCAGCAAGATGATGAGCTGACCGAACGCTGCGGGACGCACCATCTTGCGCGCCGCCTGGATTGCAACACCAAGTCGTTCACCAGCCGACAGTCTGCGGCCCAACTCGGCCTGCTTTTTGCCCAGCATGAGCAGCGTGGCCTCGATCACGATCACCGCGCCATCAACCAGGATGCCGAAGTCCAGCGCGCCCAGGCTCATCAAGTTGCCGCTGATCCCGAAGCGATTCATGCCAATCACGGCAAACAGGAACGACAGCGGGATCACGAGCGCGGTGATCGCCGCAGCACGGATGTTGCCCAGCAGCAGGAACAGCACCGCGATGACGAGCAATGCACCTTCGGTCAGGTTCTTCGCCACCGTCTTGATAGTGGAGTTGACCAGCACGCTGCGGTCGAGCACTGGCTCGGCGACGATACCCGGCGGCAAGGAGCGATTGACCTCGGCCAATCTTTCTGCCGCTGCCTGGGCCACCGTGCGGCTATTGCCACCGGCAATCATCAAAGCAGTTCCGAGCACTGCCTCATGCCCATCGCGTGTTGCTGCGCCTAGGCGTGGGGCCTGTCCTAGCTCAACGCGTGCAACATCTGAAACTCGGATCACCAAGCCATTGCGGTTTGCAACAGGTGCCTGCGCAAGGTCGTCGACGGTCTGAGCCAGCGCATCCGCCCTGACGATCAGCCCTTCGCCTGCACGCTGTACGAAACCCGCACCTGCTTGCACGTTGGAGCGTTCGAGTGCCTGAACGAGGTCGCCCAGGCCCAGTCCGTAAGCGGCTAATCGCGCTGCGTCCGGACGAATCGCGTACTCCTTGACGTAGCCACCGATGGTGTCGACCCCGGCCAGTCCCGGCGCCGTACGCATCTGGGGCGCAACGATCCAGTCCTGCACAGTGCGCAGATACGTCGCGCGCGCTTGCGATGTCGTGAGTCGGTCTCCTTCTGGCGTGAGATAGCTTTCGTCGGCTTGCCAACCGGGTTCGCTCGACTTTGCCGTGTTTTTGGGATCGAACGGGACGAAGTCCACCGTCCACATCAGCACCTCACCCAAGCCTGTGGTGACAGGTGACATCATGGGCACCACGCCCTCGGGCAGGTCTTCCTGCACTTCGCGCATGCGCTCTGCAACCTGCTGGCGTGCGAAGTAGATGTCGGTTTTATCGGTGAAGATCGCTGTGACTTGTGAGAACCCGTTGCGCGAGATCGAGCGCGTGTTGTTCAGACCGGGGATGCCCGCCAATGCAGTTTCGAGTGGGTAGGTGACTTGGCGCTCGATCTGGCCGGGGGCCAGTGCGGGCGCGATCGTATTTATCTGCACCTGCCGGTTGGTGATGTCAGGGACCGCATCAATGGGTAGCTTGCTGAGTTGAAACAAGCCAAACGCAACGATGAGCGCTGCGACGAAGACCACGGCCCATCGGAAGCGAACCGCGGTTTCAATAATGATCTTGAACATGTTGGTTTCCTCAGTGACCGTGCTCGGCTTCGCCCTTGGCGAGCTCGGCCTTCAGCAAGAACGCATTGCTGCCAGCGATACGTTCTTCACCTGACAACCCGTTGAGGATCTCGATGCGATCCCCCGCGCGGCGCCCAGCGAGCACAGGTGTGGCGCGGAAGCCTTTCTCCTCGGCCACGAACACGACCGAGCGCCCTTCAATACTCTGTACGGCGTCGGCGGGCACAGTCAGCGTGCCCTCATCCCCTGCCGCAACAATCACGCCCGCCACAGGTGATCCGGCGGGAGGCAGAGGGCCGGTGACAGGGCGGGCGCGGATGATCGCCAGTCCGCCTTGCTCGCGCACATCGGCTGCGGCGCCGATGACGATCGCTTCAAAATTGCCGTCAGGTCCGGAGACTTCGATCTTTGCACCCGGTGTGATCTGCGCTGCCAGCGATGGAGGTGCCGAAAAGACAATCTCTGTCTGCAGAGGGTCGGAAACATTGGCAACGATGTCGCCAGCGTTGACGAATCCGCCAGGGCTCACCTGCACGGCCCCGACGACACCGGGGACAGGGCTGGTGATCGTGATCCGACCATTCGCATCCGGCGTGCCTGCCGCACTGGCCTGGGCTACCGCCGCGCGCGCCGCGGCATTGGCTGCCAATGAGCGCGCGCGCGAGGCTTCCAGTTCCTGACGAGCGACAACCCCTTGTGTGACGAGGGACTGGTCACGCTGAAAAACCAGCCGAGCGGCTTCGGCTTCGGCCCGCGCGGCATCGGCATTGGCTCGCATGGTGGCGGCTTCGCCACTGACAATCACGGCAAGTGGCTGACCCGCGCGCACTTGTGTTCCGGGTGCAACGATGACGCGCTCCACGCGACCACCAATCGAGGCTGCGACCGACGCGCGTGCACCGATGGTGGGCTCAACGCGCCCACTTAGGCGGGTTGCGCTTCCGCCGCCTCGTCCAAGAGCAACGACGCGAATACCGGAAGCGTCTACCTGCTGCGGCGTCAGTGCAATGAGGCCCTCGTCTTCTTCCCCTTCATCTGCATGTCCACTGTCCTCGTCATGCCCATTTTCGGCGCCATGATCGGTGTGGCTCTCGGCTTGCTGGTCATCTCCCTGGGAGGAATGACCGTCGTCATCTGCGTGGGCAGCGCTACTGGTGCCTCCCGTGAGCTTGGCCAGACCGAATCCCGCCGCGAGTGCGACAAGCAGTGCGATGACAAGAATCACTCGGTTGTTCTTAGCTTTCATCGTGTTTCCCCAAACGGTGCGCGGCCTTCCAGGCCCGCCAATGCGATTTCTGCAAGGACGCGCGAGATACGTGCGTCCACGGCGGCGTTGCGCGCAGCGACAAGGGCGGCGCGCGTACTCCGGAGCTCGAGCTGTGAGATGCGCCCGGCATCGAAGCCGATGCGTGCAAGGCGATACGCTTCCTCGGCGGCTTGAACGCCACTGTCAGCGGCGCGGGTGCGTGTATTTGAAGCCGTTAGGGTGGCTTCGGCTCCCAGCCGATCTGCACGTGCTTCTTGTTGCTGGGTTGCCAGTCGCGCCTCTGCAGCACGGCGATCTGCATAAGCGGCGCTGATACCACCTCGGTTGCGGTCGAACAAAGGGATCGACAACGACAATCCAATGGTCAGCGCATCATCACCAGTTTCCCGAAAGCGTCGCATCCCAACCGTGGCGTTGAGATCTGGACGCGCGCGCGTTCTCTCGACTGTGATCTGACGATCTGCTGCGTCCAGTTCAGCCTGTGCAATCTGCACCGCCAAGGGGGCGCTCGCATGGACGAGAGGGGCATCAGGTACGCGATCTAGGATGCTGTCCTGGATGGCCGATACGGGTGCATCGAGCATCGCAATGGCAGAAAGTCGTGCGAACGCGGCATCCCGGATCGCGCGGGCTTCGTCCCTGGTAGCACGGGCGGCTTCCGCTTCGCTTTCCGCCTGCACGCCGCGGAGCGTGGCCTCACGGCCTTCCTTCACTAGGAGCCCTACCGCCCTAGTGTCTTCCTCGGTTAATGCGAGGGCCTCGGCTGCAAGGTCATGGCGACGGGACGCGGCTTCTGCTTCCGCGTAAACCTGTGCCAGACGCCCGGCGGCGAGCCAGCGCATCTGCTCGCTGCGCAGTCCAATGGCATTTGCTTCCGCCCTGGCTGCACCGATGCGCGCACTGCGTTGCCCGAAGATTTCCAGAGGTTGACTGATCGACACCGTGGTGTCGGCATTGCCGAGGCCTTTGTAGGGGCCGGACCCATAGATGTTTTCCATTTCCCATCCGATGGATGGGTTGGGAATCGCACGCGCTTGTTGTGCGCGGGCATCGGCTGCATCCGACAGCGCGGCAGCCTCCATCGCCGAAGGCATCTCATCGAGGCGGGCAACAAGGGAATCGTAAGAGGGCGCGACCTGATCTGGCTGCGCGGCCATCGTAGGCTGCGCGCAGACCAAAGCAGTCGCCACCAGTCCGATCGCCATCAGCGATCGTCCAAGCAACATGAACATTGGACACTCCGGGATCTAGATATTGACGTGGGGTGCCCGCCCTCGGCGGGCAGGAAACGCACGTCAGATCCTGGGAGGCCTCATCAATCCGTCAGTAACGTCCTGAAGGTGGCCGCTGGCCACTAAGGACAACTGCGCGCTACCGTCAAACGGCGGCTCCGTAACAACTGCCGTCGCGGGCACACCTACCGTCGAATGGTGGCAGTGGTTATGTGCGCAAACACCGTGGGCAGTTTCGCCTTGGCCATCATTGCCTTGAGCGTCGGCGTCATCGGCAAGAGCCAGTTCAGTGGCGTGCCCCACATCCCATTCAAGCGCACAGGCAAATGCATCAGCCACGGGCACCACGACCATGACTGCAATTAGCAGTACGGCTAGCGTTCGCCCGAATTTTCGGAATAACCGTGGCATGGTGGCAAGTATTGGGGATAGTCCCTACGGATACAATAACAAACGCTATTCAATAGCCTCTGGGCGTCGATTCCGACCCTCCGTTCAGCCTGAAACGAGGGGGCGGCTCGATCGCCTACGAGGCCAGGATCAACACCCAAGCCGCGACCACGGCCGACAGGGAAACGAACACCGCGGCCGACCCCATGTCCTTTGCTCGACCTGCCAGCTCATGATGTTCGGGGCCGTATCTCTCGATGACAGCCTCGATTGACGAGTTGAGCAATTCCATCGACAGCACCATCAGGACCGTGGACACCAGCAACGCCTTTTCCACACCGGTTTCGCCAAGCCATGCCCCGAGGGGAAGCATGACAGCGGCTAGTACTGCCTCCAGACGGAACGACGACTCGTGAAGCCAGGCCGCGCGGATCCCTTGCATCGACCAACGAAGCGCTTTCATCAAGCGGGTGGGCCCCCTTGGTACGTGGCCATAGTTGTCGGCCATTCATAAGCTCCTGTTCAAATGATTTACTCAACGACCAGCGCGAGGCGGCTTTCTTTTTCACCACAAGCGCCAGAGTTTCAGCGCGTCTCTTCCTCACCCCTGCAGCCTGCGAATACATCAAGACTTCGCTCGTAGGCCTCTGTCTGGACATCCATCAATCCGAGAACGGAATGGAAGAGATTGTCGTGGCTCGTGGGCAATCTGGAGCGCTGCTTGAGGCAGCCAGTACTAGTTCCGGTACTCGATGCCATCCCTTCTGAAAGCCAAGCCAACATCGGCACCTTAATCTGGGTATCTGGTGCAATGCCATATGGAAATCCGTGTAGGTATACGTTGTTCTCTCCGAGAGATTCACCGTGATCCGATAGGTAGATCATCGCCGTGTCATGAGACGCATCTTCCGCCAGCATTCGAATGACTTCAGCTAGAAAGTCGTCGGTTGCGAGAATGGCATTGTCGTAAGCGTTGACGATCTCTAGGCGACTACATTTCCCAAGATCTGGATTCACGCAATCAGGAACAAACTTCCTGAACTCTGCCGCATAGCGTTTGAAGTAGCTTGGGCCATGGCTTCCCAATTGGTGAAGCACCACGACGACATCTCCTGGGTTATCGTCGATTGCGTCGTGCAAGCCCTGCAGCATGACCGCGTCCCGACACGACTGGCCGTCGCACAATGGATCTTCCCTCGGGTCTCGATAGGACTCGAATGACAGGCCATCGCAAACACCTTTACAGCCTGTCTGGTTATCGCGCCACAGTGTTTTTATGCCGGCCCGTTCCAAGACGTGCAGCAGGGATTCCGAGTTGACGATTCGCTCTCGGTCGTAGCTGCGCCTGCCGATGGACGAGAACATGCAGGGCACCGAAACCTCCGTATTCGATCCGCATGCAGTCACATCCGTGAAGTTAATGACATCCAACGCCGCAAGCTGCGGCGTCGTTTGCCGGGAATAGCCGTTGAGCCCCCAGTTCTGGGCGCGCACGGTCTCGCCGACCACGATTACCAGGAAATGAGGTTTGGCCACAGCTTCGTGCCCCATCAGTGTGGCGTCGGCACCGACAACATTTCGTGGACCACGAGGGGTGCGCGTCGTCTCTGAGATCACTTTCGTCATGGCGACTAATGCATTCCCGGGCGCAATCAGATAGCGCATGGACGGATGGTTTCTCATGATGGGGGAGAACTCATCCAGGATCGAGAACAAACTGATCGAGGCCAAAGCCAACATGGCAACTACGAACGTCGCCCGGCGAGCGATCATTTGCCTGATTGATCTGGGCCTAATTCGTACTGTCCATACCAGCAATGCGGGAATAATGCCTAGTACCAGAATCTGGATCCACAGCCCCGCTGTCATCAGCTCTCTCGCCTCAGTCATGTCAGTGCGTAGGACATTCCGGATCATGCTCGGATCGATGTACACCGAATACTTGCTGGAAAAATAAGATGCTCCAGACGCCACAAGAAGAAGCAACGTCAAGACCGGCTTAATAAGCCATCGCGTGCCGAATAGCGTAATGAGAAGCGCGTGCAAAGCGAAGATCGCCATGCCGATGCAGATCGAGACTTGCACACCAGAAACTCCTACGAGAGCTCCTGTCCCCCACAGCGACGACCAGAATGAACTGTTCGTCACGAGGACAAAGTAGATCGCTACTGCAGCGATCAACGTTTCCATTTCAACGACGGGTGGCGCCCATCTTTGCAGCCGCGCGCTCAAGTTTGCGGTGGCGCGATTCATCCCACGCTCTGTACTCGCCTGGTTTTTTAGTGATCCACTTACTTTGTTCATTTCTGGCTTTCTGATTGGGTTCTTCCGCCAAATTGCAGACGATGTTTGCTCAAGGAAGGCGTTGGATCTCGCCTTGGGAGAAGGACTCAGAACTCGCTAATGGGAGCTGTGCTTCGGATGCGCCGGTTCAGAACGCAGGTCGAGATAGAGGCTGTAGCCCGCCGTGAATGCGGGCAACAGGTTCTGTAGAACCCCGACAAGATCCTGCTTGTTCGAGAACACGAAGTACGACAGCGTCATGAGGCTTCCTGTCAGACTCATGTACCAGAACAGTCGAGGTATCACGGGTCTGCCCGCCTTGCGGCTGGCCAGGAACTGCACAACCCATCGAGCACCGAACATCAGCGCCCCCGTAAGGCCGATGATCTTCCAGGGTGTCATGACGATTCCGAACCAAGACAGCCATTCGATCGGAGAATTCACAGCTGACGTTCCCGAACCACGTGGGCGTTTCTGCGTGTGTGACGATCTATCAGCCAAGCCACGCCCATGAGATCGCGCACGCCCACCATGGCGCGACCGAAGTTGGTGTACTTCGATCTACCCATGCCGCGTGGTCGGTGATTGACAGACACGCTGACTGTCTTCCAGCCAGCGCGCTGCATTAGCGCTGGCAGATAGCGGTGCATGTGGTTGAAGGCAGGCAAGGCTAGAAACGCGTCACGCTCGAAGAGCTTGATCCCACACCCTGTGTCCGGCGTGCCGTCACGCAAGAAAAATCGCCGAATGCAATTGGCCAACCGAGACGCAATCCGCTTGGCTGGACCATCGTTGCGCGAGACGCGCCATCCTGCTATCAGCTTTACGTCACAGGATGAACTCTGCAGGCAAGTGATCAGGCCCGGAATGTCAGACGGATCGTTCTGGCCATCTCCGTCCAGCGTTGCAATCCAAGGGCCATAGGCATTCTGCACGCCGGTGAGCAGGGCAACGCTCTGACCGCTACATTTCTCGTGCTGGAAGGCCCGCAGTTCTGGAATCTCGTTCTTTGAATCCAAGAGTACTTGTGCGGTGCCATCGCTCGAACCATCATCAACGCAGATAATCTCGAACTCGATACGGCCACGTAGTGCGTCGCAGACTTCTTGCAGCAAAGTTCTGATATTGCCGGCTTCGTTGTATGCCGGGATAACGACTGATATCGAATCGACTGTAACCGAGGGACTCGAACTGACTCGGAGAGTTGCAGTTGGGAGCGGCGCGGCCTGCGTCATGGCTGGCTCTCCCTCTTGTCGACGTCTCTTGCACGTCCGGGCAGCAGCCACCACGTTCGGCGATTTGCAATACCCACGGCCAGTAGTTCCCCATCGCGAAATTCTTGTGGAATCGCTGAGCCCACGATGAGCAACCACCTGTCAGCGGGCGCCTGCGCTTGCCACGCGAGTCCGCTCTCCAGCTGATCCTTCTCCGGTCGCTTGAAACCAAACTCCGTGGTCGGCGACTGGCTCATCAACAACTGCTGCTCTCGCCATCCCACGAGACCAAGTTGCGCATCCGGGCCGATCCGTCGGGCGACGGACTGCATCATGCCCCGCGATGAACTCGCATCATTGAGCACGATTGCACTCACGATACCGAAGACGATCCACATTCCTGCCAAGCTAGCGATTGCACCTGTTGCGACCCTGCCCCCCATGGCAACGACTGCCCCGAACAACGCGGGCACTGCCATGCCAAGGACAAGCCAGGCGATGCCCTCTGATCCTGTGGACATGCCACGCATCAGCAGGAATCGCTTCTCGAAACCCGGGTCTGCGAACAGCATTGCCAAACCCGCCAATAAGAGCGCGATAGCCAACGCCACCACGAATCCAAGGAGCAGCAGACGCGGTCCGTCACGCCTGAGCAGACCAGGAAGCAATGGCGCGAATGCCAAGCAGGCCAATGGCAAGGCCGGCAGGATGTACATGTCTCGCTTGCCGGATGGAAGCGAGAAGAACAACACGATCAGCAGCCAACTGCCCAGCAAGAGCAGGAAGCGAGGATCTCCACGAAAAATTCTTCGCTTCCATGGTGCGAGTGCCCAAGGCATCGCCAACATGAGCGGCAACCACGCGCTCGCCATTACACCTGCGAAATACCAGACAGGTTTGATGTGCGTCCAGGATTCCGCGTACCGCTCGACGGTTTGTCGGAACAGGATGTCTTGGACGTAGGCCAGGTGCTCGGTGGTAGGCGCAAGCCGGACAGCAACCAGCATGGGCCCGAGCCAGAGCGAGATGGCCGCCAGCAGCGCAACGGGTCCCAGCCAGCACTTCCAGTCGCGCCACCATGAGCTCGAGACGCTACGTTGCCACCAGGTTGCGGCTATCGCGGGGATCAGGACAAACAAGGCGATGATGCCCACACCTTTGGTGATGACGCCCAGTCCCGCGGCAAACCACCCCAGTGTCCACATTCGCCAATCAGGCCCCCGGAGGATATGCCGCAGCAGCCCGTAGTGTGCGAGCGTGACCCAAGCGATCAGCAAAGGGTCGATCTGTGCACGCTTCATTTGCAGTGTGAACTGCGCGGTGAGAAGCAATGCCCAGCCGGCATACAGCCCGATCTGTCGGTTCCAAAGCCGACGACCAAGGTCGTACGTCAGTACGATTGTCAGGAGGCCTGCCAACAACGATGGAAGCAGGAAGGAGATGCGCAGATTGTCCGTTGTCCAGTACAGCGCGGCCTGGATCCACATGAACAGCGGTGGCTTATCCGAGTAGAGCTCAGCGCCCCGGTGCGGAAACAGCCAGTCGCCGCTTTCGACCATCTGCTTGGCTACGAGCGCGAAGCGCGGTTCGTCCGCAGGCCAGGGATCTCGCAGCCCCAGTCCCGCGCCAAGCACGGCAAGTGATACGAGCAACAGGACGACGATGTTCGGCGGGCGGAATTGAGTGAAGCTCAGGCGAGGAAGAGATGTGGCCGTCATCTTGCGCTCCCGCCCGTGCCGGCTTTTGGCCGGCAGGCAGGACACGCAATGACGTAGCCACCGGTCGCCGAAGGCGACCAGTCGATAAGGTCATGCATGGGATGCTCGTGAGTCTGGCTAGATGGCAATCACTGCGGCGAACGCCGCAAACATTGCGATCAGACTCGGGGCGGACGCTTCAACCCTTCGGGCAGCAAAGACTCTGGCGCCAGCCTCTCAGGCGCGAGGACAAGATCCGTATGAACGACCAGCGGACAGTAGGCAAAGGACGGTACCAACTGCGTCCCGGTATGGTGGCAGTGACCATGCCCGCAAACGGCATGATCTGCGGTATCGGGATCCGAGTCGATATCGTGTTGGATCGTTTCCGGCTCGACCATGCAAGCTGCTGCGTCGATCGCAGGCACGATCACCAGCATTGCAAGAAGCAATGCCATGATCAGTCTTCGACTACGGGCAAAACACTTGGTCATGCGAAAAGAAAAGTTGGGGATGCCCTGTTTACCTGACTGATCGGACAATGGGTCTCCGATTCAGACGCCTACAACTAGTCCGTCATATGCAGCGTGGGAACTGTGCGCGTACATCGTTGTGGCGTCAAGACTTCTCCATACGGCCTTTGGCTGCTGGGATGGCCAGCATTAAGGGGAACATTAAATTCTCGTTTTTGTATCGTTCTGGATTCGTACAGATGCGGGTTGATTCCCCATGTATCAGTAGCTCCCCTTTAGGCTGAGCTAGGCCCTTCGTTCTACCTACGAGGCCACGGATATCAGTGACGTCCTTGTTTTGGCCCCGACCAAATGATCTGGCCATTCTTTACCCAGAAATGCGATCTGCAACCGGTGGACTTCCATACAGAAGGATGCAGTGTTGGCCGATCCAATCTATCCACTGAGAGAGTCCAGTGAGGATTTACCGTGCTTAGTAGAAGCAGCTCAATAACATCACCGCAACCGCATGGGCAGTGAAAACCGACAGACCAGCTTTCGCCAGCTTCCATCATGTGGATGAGACGTTGGCGCTGGATGCGAGCAGGCAGCGTATCGCCCTCTCCAGGCACGACTTTCAGATCGCCTCGCCACCAAGCTGCGAGTCGTTCGAAGGTACTTTTCAGCCAAAAGATCACGCGAGATCCTCCAGCACAGGCAAGCCTAGCAGCGGACGTCGCAAACCTACTCCAAGCAGACTCATAGAATTTGTTGTGAAAGTTTTTTCTGTGACGTGATGGCGATATTCGGATGCAAGGTCATACTCGACGCGGGCGAACGAGGTATTACCGTCCAATCGAAAGGGAAAGGCACGTGCCAGAAACTCAAGAACCACCGCGCTCGCTGCATGCATGTTCACGCAGATAACAGAGGGTGCTTCCTGGCCGGAACCTGGCATGTAGCCTTCCCTGACACGATCGACGTAGGACGCAGGGTCGGCCTTCTTGAGATACTCCGCCTCAAGCAACTCGGGCGTATAAACGCCACGGTCACCTAGTGTGGAACCACCCGGCTGGACATAGTCCACGCGACCACTCACGTTCGAAATGACCATGCCCCGCGCCGGCGTTCTAACGGGGATGGTCACTCCTACGTCGAACAATGGCTGGAGCATGGCCGCAGCGATTCGATCACAAATGTGGCGCGCCTCAAGGCTGTCGGCACAGCAGAACACGACATCCGCTTTGGCGACGGTTTCGATGGCATCCCTTGCGCCGATATCGCTACAGACAGCCCTGACCTTTGTCGCTGGACGAATGCAGGCCGCGGCGCGCTCGAACACGTCAACTTTCAGAGATTTCCCGATTGAATCCGCCAATGTGGTGTTCAGGATGCGGTTGAGATTTTTCTCTTCCACATGATCGTAATCCACGACGATCAGCTCTCCCACCCCCATGCGAAGTAGCTGCTCTGCGACCACGCTTCCCGTGCCAGAGACCCCGATCACCGCAATGCTGAGCTTGGCCAATAGGGCGGCCATTCCATCGCCAAAAGCCATTATGTGATGGTGCGGCTCGTTGTCTTCTCCCCAGTAAAACTGGAGTTCGTCGCCGTAAGCTGCCACTAGGTCTACGGCATGGGCCTGCATGGCCCGGTCGTAGACGCGAGCCTTGATCGCGCCGCCTGGAATCATGATCGCGCTACCGTGCCAAGGCTCGTAATCACCACGCTCCACCGGGGCTGCCATGATCAGCGAGCGGATAACGTCTTGATCAGATCGGTCGTCCACCGGTGAGAATCCGTAGACCCCAGTCGGGTGCGAGTGAAGCAGGATGATGGACAAATCCTCCCCAGCCGCTGCCTCCAAACCATGATCTATGTAATCCCCTGGCCAGCTGAGGGACACCTCGGTGCGATGGCAATTCTGGTAAGGCACCAAGATGATGTCGCGAACCATCAGCTTCAGTCCCATACTCTCGGTGCGGGAACATAGAAGGACGGCCGCAGCTTCCTTTCCATCACCAGGGAATAGGTGTTGTTCGAGGCGCCGATGAACGGTGCCTGGCAAGACCAGGGTACGAGGTCGGATCATGCCCCCACCTCTCGCCCCAGAGCCTCGTCGACCAACCCCAGATGGGTGGAGACATTGTCGTGCGTCGGGGACCACTGGCTCGCGGCGTTCCTGTGACGGGACCACCTCTGGAACGAAACCCCCGCTATGCTTTGGCGCACGTCTGTAGCAGCTGGAACAACGCCACTCCGGAGCGAGAGGGGCGGGTCGCAGTAGAACATGTCGATCTGCGCCGCGGGGTAGCTCTGCGGGATTTCAAGCGCGACGCGGCAATTGGACATGTTGTAGCCATCGGGGACGGCATAGTTATCAATGATCAGCCAGCGGCGCGCTCCGTCCGCGATTGTTTCCCACTGATAGCCCGAGGCATTCAGAAAAGCATCGTCACCAGGCAATAGCGTGAACTCTCGCCGCCGGAGGATCTGGCCGTCACCGTTATCGACCTGTCGCGGGCGCAACCACAGCCGTTCGATGCCGGGCTGCTCGAGATCGATGACATCGATGAGCTTGACCTGACGATGAGGCTTACCCTTCACCTTCAGCACGATCGTCCATTGCTTCGCCAGATCGATGCCCGCCTTGATGAGTGCGTCGCGAACGATCACATCGGGGCGATCCCATTCAGTCGGTTCGCCCTGGACGTCCAGTCGCCAAGTCTTCTCACGCGTGTACAGGCGCTCGACCCCCGCAGGATCCAAATCCACCAATTGTCCGTCCTGCAGGAGCACGTCGGGCTCGTCGCGCCGTTCCAGCCAGACCTGTCGGTCGGCGGGAACGCGGCCGATACGCCGAATCGTTTCGAGATCGAGGGGGCCTGCCCAAGCGTAACGATCGCCGTCGAGGACGAAGTAAGTAACGCGATCCGCTCGCATGGCGAAGAACTCCAGACCGGGCCCATCCTTGGGTACCCGCGTCACTTCTTCCAACCCGATCTCGCGGGTGGGCCCCACCGCCGGCCACAACAACAGGGCGAACTCGGTATCCGGCCGCAAATTGGCCGCGGCGAGTACCTGCCGCCCAGTCGGGGTATGGTCAGTCAGGGGGACGCGTTCGCCGTTGACACGGACCTCCAACTGACGGTGGGAGGCGTGATCGACAGGGGCTTGTTCAGCTTCGATGGTATTCATGCGCAAGTTCTCCAAATGATAATTTGTTCGTTCGTAATACCGAACGTCGGCGAGAACTCTGTCGCATCTTCTTTGTCCTGTCAACCATTACAACTTCGTTTGTTATACCGTACAATCGCTGACCCCCTCGGAGGCACGCATGGCATCACCGCTCGGAGAGAAGATCCGCGCCCGCAGGGCCGAACTCGACTTGAGCCTGGATCAATTGGCCAAAGCCACTGACTCCAGCAAGGGCTACCTGTGGGAGCTTGAGAACCGGGATAAGGCCAATCCTTCGGCCGATAAGCTCATCAAGATCGCTTTTGCACTTGGTGTCACGACAGAGTTCCTGCTAGATCACTCTGCTGAAGTCGAGCCCGAGACAGGCGTGCTGGATCAAGCTTTCTTCCGTCGCTACAAGGAACTTGATTCCAAGCGGAAGGAGAAGGTTCGCAAGTTCTTGGAGATGTGGGACGACGAGGGCTGAGCATGGGTGCGAAAAGGCCGATGGCAGAGGCCAACAAGATTTCGCAATTGCTCCGTGTACTTCCCGACGACGAACGCTTCCCTGTGGACGTCGAGAAAGTAGCCCTAGAGCTAAGCCGCGTTCGTTACTCAGACGACCCCATCGTCTCGATCAATACTTTTGATATAGATGGGGTCGAAGGTCTCCTCGGTCGGCACCCCACCGACAGGAAATGGAAAATCGGCTACAACCACCGGATCCAATCTCCAGGAAGGATCCGTTTCACGCTGGCCCATGAATTCGGACACTACATCTTGCATCGCGAGATGAAGAGCGAGTTCCGGTGCTCATTGCGTGACATGCACGAGTGGGATCAGCGGGACATAGAAGCTGAAGCCGATGTCTTTGCTTCTTATCTACTCATGCCGCTGGACGACTATCGCAATCAGGTTGCCGGCCTGTTGCCCTCGATAGAAATGCTTCGTCATTGCGGCAACAGGTACGGAGTATCGTTGATGGCCGCGGCTCTGAAATGGACGGAAATCGCAACGAAACGGGCGGTCGTGGTTGCAGCTCGGGATGGCTTTGTTCTGTGGGCACGATCGAACAACGCCGCCTTCAGATCGAGGGTGTACTTGCCCGCCAAGAAGCTGACAATTCCAGTTCCAGAAGAATCAATTCTCAACCAAGTCAGCGTCAGGAGTGGGCCTGTTACCGCAAAGCAACGAGCCAACCTGTGGTTCGAAAAAGAACCTGGCGACATTGAACTGGTAGAGCACGCGCTCGCAATAGGCGGAGATTACCCTTACACATTGGGTTTGCTGTTGCTACCTGATGCAACACCCCTCTGGGAACTGCCAGAGGATGATCTCCTCATCCCGGT
Organism: Pseudomonadota bacterium; assembly: GCA_020161335.1. Taxonomy (GTDB): domain Bacteria; phylum Pseudomonadota; class Gammaproteobacteria; order Xanthomonadales; family Xanthomonadaceae; genus Luteimonas. The sequence goes on along the minus strand of JAIUOJ010000005.1, from coordinate 45,844 downwards.
TGACCAAGCTCTTAGATGGCGAAAATAGACACGCCTTGTAATCTGCAGGCTATGGTGCTTCGCTAGCAGATCTCATCACTCTGGCAAATCAGTTTCCCTGCGAAATCTCCGGAACCTTTCGATTCGCGCATGCAGAGAAAAGACTTCCAGGCACCTTATCCCAAGCTCTACGTAGAGATGTGTCGATTCTTGCTTCACATCGATTATCGAGTGCAGGATCTCGGGTAGCTGAACCCGCCCATCCGAAGGTCGCAGCGTTAGCTCTCGATAGCGATCGTGAAAGGCCCTGAGCGCTTCATAACGGTCAGCGGAAGGGCGCCTGTCTTCGTCCTCCTTCTCCATGTCCCGGATCTCTCGCTCCAGCTCGACTAAACGCGAGTCGACGGCTCCTTTGTCCCACAGCCTCAGCCGACCGGTCTCAACAACCTCAGCGACCAACTGAGTGGGGCCCTTCGGTGCCTCCCAATCCAGAGCCGCCAGCAGGGCTCGCGGCACCCTGAATCGCCGTCTTGGATCCAGCAGAACAATCCCGGATGCGGTAACAATATTTGGGTCGGTATGGCCCATCTTCTGATCTCAACAGACCCTCATTGAAGTACCACTTGTTGTTACCCGATCCTAGGAAAAGCCCGATATCTTGGGCTTGTGGACATGATCTGGCAAAAGGTTTAAGCTGCCTCAAAGGCCCTACAAAGGCCCTGCTCGAACAGCCATCGATCTCACTTGCGTCGGAACCGCTTCGAGCTTGTGGGACAACCAGTTTGGGCCGAAATGGTCTCTTGCTCAAGTGACCCTCACGGAGATCTTTATGAGTGATCCCAGCCTCCAGCTGCGTAGCGCCGAATCGATCAAGTACGGTTTGCTCGCGGCGCGGTCGTCCGAAGCCATCAGCCGGGCTGAGGCACAGCAGGCGTTGAGTAGAGAGGATCAGGACATCCTGGGAGAGGCGGAAGAGTTCCTCAAGCAAGTTGCCGAGGGTGCCGCGTTCATCTCAACCGGCACGCACTCCCGAGGCAGCGTCATCAACTCAACGTACGTCTTCGGCTTCGCGCTTCATCCAATTGAGTCATTGGATCTGCTCAAGGATCGCCAAGCGCCAGAAGTGTTTGATGGTCTGGCAAAGGCCGTGCACGAAATTGCAGCAGGGCAGGCCTCCACCTTGAACGAGGCCGATATAGTGAACGCTCGCGCCTTCTTCGATCGGCTCTATGCATCCATACTAGAGCTCATCGAAAGCAATCGTCTCCGGCCTACCGCTGTCGGTCGGAGCGCACTTCTTGGCCAACTCATCTAATACAGCGTTTCGAACGCTCGATCATCATCGGCTCCGCTCGGCGGCGCTTTGCTTGGCGTTGCAACGCCGGTTTGAAGAACTACGGTCTAGAGACTATCCGGACGAAGGAGCGGGCGAGGCGCTTGAGCTTCTAGGCAAACTACTTGTCATAGTAAGAAAGCGCATTGAAGGCCTCACCGACGAACGAACGCTGGTTATGACTAGCCGGGCGATCGTAGAGTTGGGCGAGACGCTGAAGTATTTCGACAACGCCGGAACAGATCAAACGCCTCGAGGGCTTGTTTGCCTTCTGCGCTCGCTGTACGAACGTCTTAATCGCCAATCCAAATTCCTGGCATGGCCTCAGGCCGATTACAACTTCACGATCCGCAGCCTGATTGAGACTCTGAAAGTACTCTTCAGGCACTTGGGTGCCGACGCAGAAGTGTCCGAAGTGTTTGCGGAGTACACGGGACCGCACTATCTAGTTTCCTTCCCTCGCGTTGAAAGAGACAACGTTTCTATGCTCGCCATATTTGGGCATGAACTAGGGCACGAAATTGCCAACGATTTTCTCCAGAAGGAAGGTGGATCTTCAGAGCGTCAGGCTAGGGAAACGCAAGCACGCCTAGACATCCTCCAGGCGCTGGGAGGCAAGCCCTCGCTTACGGATTTGCATGAAGCGATGCAGGAGGTATTTCAACTAAGAGAGAGAGCGCTAGAGGAACTCATCTCTGACATGGTTGGCGTGTATCTGTTCGGGCCAAGCGCCATCTTCGCTGGCTACGAAATCTTCATGTGGAACAACTTGAATGCCATTCCATCGGATCAGAATGGAGGCTATCCGCCGGGAAGAATGCGCATCCGCGTATCAATGGAAGCCGCTGAGCGTGAAGGGTACATCGGCGTAATGAGAGACATGGCCGCTGACCCCTCCATAGGGACAACGGTCTCGTACGCAACCTTGCTGTTCGAGCATCTGGAAAACCTAGTCCAAGACAAGTCTGATGAGCAGCAGATAGCGACTTCGAATGCCGCGAGAATTGCATACGATTGGGTGGCGGCAACGTTGCCCAGTGCCCAGGCATTTGCGCGCAATGCAGTTGGCCAGGCTCTCTACGGAGAGTCGACAATTCGAAGCGAGGTTCCTGGTTTAGTCAAGCGCCTCAAGCAAGGGCTACCGCCAAATGAGATTGGGAACTCGATAGACCCAACGGCGGTTGACGAGCGGTCCTCCGTGCTCGCCGGTTGGCTGGTGTCTCTTGAGGCCTCGCAAGCAAGCGCTGACACCGGTCAAGCAATCGCGGATCTGGGCCGGCTCAACGAGAAGGCTTTGCGGGGTTTGGAGTACGTCGTACTTCAGCGTCGCTACAGGCTCGGAACTCGGGGCACAGCCGAATGAGCGTTCTAGGTAAGCAGAGGCTTATCCGTGCAATCCAGGATGAGAATCCTCAGAGCCAACTTGTCGTCACACCCCTACTCAATCCGAGCCAAGTAGGTGAGGCATCAATCGATGTTCGTCTAGGCAACGATTTCGTCGTAACGCGAAGAGGAAATCTTCCATCGATTGACCCTGCGGGCTCTGATCCAAGATCCGCGAGATACAACTCCCGGCACTACGCGAACTTTGGCTCTAAATTCTATCTGCACCCCAACGAGCTGGTTCTCGCGAGCACATTGGAGTACGTGAAGCTGCCACTGAACTTGTCCGCGTGGGTGACCTCGAGGTCGCGATGGGGTCGAGTTGGGCTCGTGATCGCCACTGCTACAGCTATCCAACCAGGCTTCACCGGAACCATAACACTCGAACTCGTAAACCTTGGGGAGGTTCCGCTTGTACTGTACCCGGGGCTTCTGGTGGCCCAGATCATCTTCTCTGATTGCGATGGCGCAACACAGTATTCGGGATCTTTTGCTCAACAGGTCGATCCGGGTTACGGAAACGTCGCCGCCGATGTGGACATGAGGTTCTGGACGCAACCGTCGAACTAGCATTACTAGACTCTGCAGATCATGCTGCGGACGCACCTACCTTCAATAAATAGGCACGGTACTCAACTACCGGAATGTGAATTCCAGCGTCAATTGCATCTGCTTTTCCCCTGCCATGCGCCCCAAGCCACGGGTGCAATAGCGGATAAGAATCCTCGATATTCTGCGAAGAAGCATGGCTCTGATTGTATGGCTGACTTCTTCAGGATGCCTCCAAAGTGAGAGCTGTCTCGGCTCGTAAACAGGTCGAGCCTGGATAAGGCGCCTAACTGGCACGTGACACCCGAGCCATTCCCGCAAGACCCACGGCGTTGCGTTGATTCCATACTTATTCAATGTGACTCTGGCGCTAGCCGCCTCTTCTGGTGATGGTGCATACCAGCTCTTGTCGAGCTTTTCGCCGATCCCTTTCTCGATCCACCATGGCGCAGGGCCCCGTTCCCTGAGTTGCGACATGGTCAGTCCCTCTCGCGCTGCGGAATCGAGGAACGATGACGGCCAGTCCGAAAGAGAGAGGCCTAACGCATGCATGAGGGGACGTCTGTCATGAATGCACAGGCGTTCGATCTGCTCCTTGGAGCGAGTACTCAAATGCTCGCCGAGAACCCTCGAAGCGACGCGACGACCAGTCTCCGTTCTGAAGCACCTGATGAGTCGATGCATTCCGTCAAGCAGCAGCGGTAACAACAACATCCTGCCGCAATGAGGAACCCATCGCGAGGTGATTCCCTTGAGAATCTTGCGTTGCAATGCAACTGTGGTTGAAACGGAACGCTGGGTACGCTGCCCATAGATCCGCCAGTCGACGAAACAATGTGGACAAACAGAGAGTGGAAGTAGGCGCATCGCGCGGCTGGGGCCGCGATCGATGCGTCGATAGTCCAAAGTTTCTGTGCATCTCGGACAGGCGTCATGCAGTGGCGTCTGATGTACAACGCAGTCTGTGATGAACGCATAGCGCCAGTGCTGTCTGAAGAATGGTTTGTCATCCTCGGCGAAGCATGAGAAGCAAGCCTGCACCCAGCGTCCACTTCTAGATCCATCGGGAGCCTTTCGAGGGCTAAGAATCCACCTGCGCCCAGAAGCTTCAGCACTGAGCAGCCAGTCCCAGCTTCCCAGTCCGGCGAGTTCAATTTCTTCGATTGACAAACCAGATATCCGCGCCAGGCCCGTCGACAGTCGCCTGTTCACTAGAACGTCGAGATCCCCGTTCATCGTACTGTGGACGGCGACTCCTTGAATTCGCGATCCAAGTTCATGCAACCCGATCGCATTGGCGCGCGCGATCCGCACGAGCCAGGACAGCACCGATTCAGAAGGGATTGGCGGGAGGTAGATGTCCAGTGCTGGATGATGCGGAGTACGGAAACTCACGCGGCCAGGCCGCGACTGACAACGATTCGCGCTTTGGCCAGATGATCGGTAGTGACTTTGGCTGCCCCTTCGCGAACTGCAATATGCCCAGCCTCCCGAATGAGTTCGGAGATTGACCCCATATGGTTACCCGCCAGTTCCATGACCTTTTCTGCGAACTTGGTGGTGCCGAGCATCGACTTTTCCGTCAGTCCAAGCCTCTCATCGAACGTGGCGAGGAGCTGTCTGACGCGTTCCTTATCATCCCAGACCGGTAGCTGGCGAATCTGGAACCGCTCATCCAGTTGCTTGTCGTACCGAAGCAACTCCCGGACTCGTTCATCACCAGCAACAGCAATAGGCCTTCGAAGATAGTTGCTCAGGTCACGTACCGCCCTGATGAAGTTCAACGTCCTATCCCGTCGAGTGTTGATGCCGTTATGGAACTCGTCCAGGAGAACAATTCCGACCTCACAAACTTCCGCCTTGATGCAGAAGTCCCTGAGCAAATCATCATATGCATCGTTTGCGCGGTAGGTCGCACCGATTTCCGACAGCAAACCTCGCATCAGTCCCTTTCCATCGCAATCTGAGGTCACCCGTAGATTGACCACCTGAATACGCGGCGGCATTTCCTCAGCGATGTCTGGGTAGCAGTCGGCGAAGTAATCGAATAGATGGGACTTCCCGAAACCCGAGTCGCCAATAAGCGCAAGGTTGTGTGGTCTTCCCTCATTGGGCCTGGCAATGAGCTTGCCCATCGATTTGACGACTTCGGCGCCCTCAGGAAATGGAACCCATGGGTCCTGAAACCTGGCCTTGGGTGAAGGCGTATCTCGCTGTTCGCGGACAGGCGGCTTTCGTTGACTAGTCATCCCAGTTCATCGTGTAAGGTGTGGCGATTGAATCGTCAGGCAGCGACGGGCTCGACGTTTCGGAAGAGTCGGGAGGTTGCGATGATTCCCGCGGCGGGGCTTGATCGGAGACCTGGTTTTGAAACGTGCTTGCCCCAGCGCTAGCTCTTCTGGTGCGCTCTCGATCTCTTGCGGCCTTTGCTTTCCTGGTTTTGGTGGCGGCATCTGCCAGGACTTTTCTTCGCGCAGCCCTAGATTTGAAGATTAGGTCTTCATCGATATGCTTGATGCCCTGGATTTCAAGGAATTTCCGAAGGGCAGTGAACTCCCAAAGACTCATTGACGGGCGTGTCACGTTGCGCGTCCGAATCCGCTTGTACACACGATCATCCGGATCCCAGAAATAGATGCGCGTGATGTCACGCGGATCTCTCCGGAAGAGGAATTTCCTAGAATTGCCAATGTCGTCGGGGTCTTTCGCATTGACCCAGCGCTGCAGGCAGTCATCCATGTACCAGACGTAGTCGATGACCACGCCCTTCTCACTGATGGCACGCTCTTCTGCTGGAAGAAAGTCCAGTCGCAGCTTTGTCGCGTCAGCGGGGCGTCGGATACGTCCAATCGGTGTCGCGCCGTGCCCGCCCTTCAGTCCTTCCTTGAACATCGCCAATGGGGGCATGTCATGAATGCCAGAGTGTGGACTTCCGTGATACTCAACGAGGAGGTTGAGCACGTAGAGCTCTAGCTCGGCCAACGTCATGATCGCGTGCTCGGCGGGATCGTAATCTCCCAAAGCATCTTTTCCTTCTCTCGTCGCCCCCGGAATTCGCCTCAGCTTCTTTGAGAGCTTTCCCAGATACGATTCGATGTGCGCGCCATACTGCGGCTGCTTTACCTTTCGAAATCGAAGCTCGACGGTGTATTCCTTAGCGGCCAGTTCAAGCATGTTGCCGTGGAATTCGCCCGCGTTGTCTGCCATCACCGTCCACATGAATCCGCTGACGGGCCATTGGGCCTCATAGTCGAGCTGCTTGAGCGTCTCTTCTTTGGGCAGGATGGCGTGGCACATCGCCATGCCCAGCGACAGATCCCCAGGCGCCTCCAACGTGACGTAATATCCCATGACGCATCGACTCCAGATGTCGATCAGGATCGTGATCCATCCTTTCCCTATGGGTATCCTGTCTTCCTCGTCAACCACCATGACCGGAAGCTCCAGATGATCAATCTGGATCAACGAAAGTGGATGGTTGACGTCCTGGATCGATCCTTTTTGTAAGCTATGAAGAAGTCCCGCCTGTCGCTTCCCGAGCTTTGCCGCGTCCTTGTCGTACTCCGGCAATGATCGATACCTTTCGTAGAAGGTCGAGAATACGGGCGCTTTGACTCGCTGATCTTCCGGAAGTCTCGAGTTGAGCTCAGAGACATCGTCCTCAAGATCTTCATAGGCCGCGGTTGGCAGCAAATTCCCGTCTTCTCTCAGCGCATTGATTCGTATCTTGACCAACGCTTCGACAAGAGGATTCAATCGAGCCACGCCCGCGTCATTCCGACGCTTTCGCATGAGTGAGCTCAACCGCTTGTCTTTCCTGTACCTGCGAAACCACTCCCGCAGTTTCTTGACTGAGTGGCCAGTCTTTTTGGATTGTTCTTCCCATACTTTTGATGGGACTCGCCGATAAGGCAACAGCTCTCGAATGGCTTCGAGCTTTCTTTCGGCTTCCTTGATTCTTTCAGCGTCTTCCAGGTTGAGATCAACCCTGTTGTTCGCTGCCGGCTCCGTCAACGACCTGAGACTTGAGACCGGCACGTTGAAGAGAATCTTCGTTCCGAATTCTCGAACAACAACCTCTTCGCTCGATTCAAACTGCACCACGGTGCACAAGCCAGGCCGATCCGCTAATGCGAAGTTCTGGCCAACCTCAATATCGATAACTCGTGAGCCACCACCTTCGATGACACTTAGATCGTCAGTGTCCATGCGCCGGCCTCCATTCTGGTGTCCATTGAGAGGGGTGCATTCAAGTCAACCTTCAGCAGCTGACGAGCTGCGAGCCGCCAAGCGCCAAAGATCACGTCCCCTTGATCAAACCCGAGCTTGCCGAGGTCCTGCACGTAGTTCCGTAGCGGCTGAACCCCGCGCTGCGCCAAGTCGAGGAATGCTTCGTCCAGAGCGGGCTCTGGCGGTTCTCGTCGGTACGGAAGGAGGAACCGCAGGTTTCCCACCAAGGGACGGGGGAGGCTTCTTTCAGTAACGACCCGGAACTTCATCGACCGGGATCGGCAGTACCCCCTTGCTGCTCGAAACCGGGCCCCGTACTCCTTGCCGGTTCTTCGTAGCTCGCTAGAAAGCTTGACCTCCACCAACAGGTCGGCCCGGCCGGCCTCCTTGCGGAACCGGACGAAGAGGTCCGGCGTATAGATCCTAGCCTTGCCCTTGACCAGATATTCGATCCTAAAAGGGTGGTCCTCAAGACCCTCCACCGTATCGTCAAAGGACAGGAGGACGATCAGGTCCCGCTCCCGGAACCCCTCGAAGAACAGGCAATGGCGGTTGTGCGGGCTGGGGTACTTCCCCGTGACCCCGAGATAGCTGCCTCGGCGACTACGGGTCTTGAAGTGGGCTGAGCGCCGCGGTTTTGGGTTTACCCGCTTCATTGTCGAAACTAGCCTCCAATGGCAAAGACATAAGGGCGGCTTCCCTGCCTATGGAGTGTCGAAACACGGCCCTAGTTATGCCTGATTTGTGAAAAAAATACTAAGGGCGGTGGCCGCTTCGACCTGCCGATCGCGCTGGGCATCCTCGCCGCCAGCGGCCAGGTGCCGCTGGACGCGCTGGCCGACTACGAATTCGTCGGCGAACTCGGCCTGACCGGCGAACTGCGGCCGGTCGACGGCGTGCTGCCCGCCGCGCTGGCGGTGGCGCGGGCCGGGCGCAAGCTGGTGGTGGCCGAGGGCAACGGCGCCGAGGCCGCACTGGCTTCAGGGCTGGAGACGCTGACCGCACGCACCCTGCTGGAGGTCTGCGCCCTGCTCGGCGGGCAGCGCACGCTGCCGGTCGCCGTCGCCCCGCCGCCACGGCACGGCGGCGGCCCGGACATGCGCGACGTCCGCGGCCAGGCCCATGCGCGCCGCGCGCTGGAAGTCGCCGCGGCCGGTGGCCACCATCTCCTGCTGGTCGGTCCGCCCGGCTGCGGCAAGACCCTGCTGGCCTCGCGCCTGCCCGGACTGCTGCCCGACGCCAGCGAGGACGAGGCGCTGGAGACCGCGGCGATCGCCTCGGTCAGCGGCCGCGGGCTCGACCCCGCGCGCTGGCGCGAACGGCCGTTCCGCGCCCCGCACCACACCGCCAGCGCCGTCGCCCTGGTCGGCGGCGGGGCCGAACCGCGGCCGGGCGAGATCTCGCTGGCGCATCACGGCGTGCTGTTCCTCGACGAACTTCCCGAATGGGACCGCCGCGCGCTGGAAGTCCTGCGCGAGCCGCTGGAATCGGGCGTGGTGACGATTTCGCGCGCGGCGCGGCAGAGCGAGTTCCCGGCGCGCTTCCAGCTGGTGGCGGCGATGAACCCCTGTCCCTGCGGCTGGGCCGGCGACGCGTCCGGACGCTGCCGCTGCCATGCCGAGGCCGTGCGCCGCTACCGTGCGCGCATTTCAGGGCCGCTGCTGGACCGCATCGACCTGCACGTCGACGTGCCACGGCTGCCGCCGTCGGACCTGCGTCCGGACGCTCCCGAGGGCGAAGCCAGCGCCACGATCCGGGCACGGGTGGGGCGGGCACGGGCGCTGCAGGTCCGGCGCGCAGGCGTGGCCAACGCCCGCCTGTCGCAGGCGGAGACCCTGGCCTGTTGCCGGCTGGAGCCGCGCGACCAGGCCCTGCTCGAACGCGCGATCGATTCGCTGCAACTGTCCGCGCGCGCCATGCACCGCATCCTGCGCGTCGCGCGCACCATCGCCGACCTCGCCGACAGCCCCGGGATCGCCTCCACGCACCTCGCCGAGGCGTTGGGCTATCGCCGGATCGATCGCGGCACGGACCAGCAGGCGGCCTGAACGCGCGCGCTCAGGGCCAGGGGGGCGGATCGGCCGCCCACGCGGCCAGCACCTCGCCGAGGAGCGCGCGATCGGCCTCGGTCCAGTCCGGCAGCAGGGCAGGCAGGCGCGCCGGATCGCGCCACAGTGCCGGTTCGGTGCGCACCGCCGCCGCGTACCAGCGCACTGCTTCGGGCTTGCGATCCAGCCGCCACAGCGCCAGTGCCAGCGTCGGTGGCGCCCAGGCGGGTTTCACCAGCCGTCCGGAGACGAGCTCGCTCCACTGCTGCAGGGCCGCCTCGACCTCGCCGCTGCGGTACAGGTCCCAGCCGTAGTTCCAGGCCAGGGCCGGGCGCGACACGCCGTTGAGGCTTGGCCTGCCCAGCAGCTCGCGGTACAGCGCCTGCCCGGTGTCGGTGCGTCCGGCCGCCATCGCCACGTGGGCCAGTTGCGCGGTTGCGCGGTCGGCGTCGCGGCGGCTGCGTTCGCGCAGGCGCATCAGCGCGGCGACCGCGGCGTCGCCCTGTTCGGGCACGGCGACGATCGGCGCGGCCACGCCCGCGTCCTGGTCGAAGTAGAACTCCGCCGGCCGGGGCACGCCCTGTGCCTGCGCCGCGAACGGAGACAACAGCGTCAGCACGAGCACGTGCCGCCACACCCTGATTCCTGGCATCACCCTTGCAACCTGTCCGGACCCACCCCGCCGCCGATTGTAAGGGGCGTGCGGATGCACGCCGCCGCGCGTTCTGGAACCGGCTTCGCGCTTTCCGGCTTCCATCGAAGGATGCGGCGCGGCGCGATGCCGGGCATCGCGATCCGGCACGGCATCAACGCAGGAGACGGTGGCAACGGCTACGCGGTCGCCCGCGAGCTTCAGTCACCGGCGGTCGCCCATGCCTGCAGCAGGGTCTCGGCGTCGACCGGCGGCGAGAACAGGTAGCCCTGCGCGCGTTCGATGCCGGCGTCGCGCAGCGCCTGCGCCTGCGACTCGGTCTCGACGCCCTCGGCCACGATCTCCAGCCCGGTCTTGCGGGCCAGCCCGCTCACCGCCTGGACGATGGCGAGGTCGTAGGGATCGTCGGGCAGGCCGCCGACGAAGCTCTGGTCGAGCTTGAGCACGTCGATCGGCAGGCGCTTGAGGTAGGACAGCGAGGAATAGCCGGTGCCGAAGTCGTCCAGCGCCACCGACACGCCGATCTCGCGCAATCGCGTCAGCGTCTGCGCCGCGATGTCGATGTCCGGCACCAGCGCGCTCTCGGTCAACTCCAGGCACAGCCGGCCGGGTTGCAGGCCGCTCTCGTTGAGCGCGGCGACCACGTCATTGACGAGGCTGGCCTGTTCGAACTGGCGCGCCGACAGGTTCACCCGGACCTTGGCCCCGAGCCCTTCGTGCCGCGGCCACTGGCGCGCGGTGCGGCAGGCCTCGCCCAGCACCCAACGCCCGATCGGCACGATCAGGCCGCAGCCTTCGGCGATGTCGACGAACTCCTGTGCCGGGCGGCAGCGGCCGTCCTCGTCGATCCAGCGCAGCAGCGCCTCGGCCGCGACCCAACGCCCGCTGTGCAGGTCGACCTCGGGCTGGTAGTGCACCCGCATCCGGCCGGCCTCGAAGGCCTCGCGCAGCACCCGCTCCAGGCGCAGGCGCGCGACCAGGCCGCGATGGTGCTCGGCGTCGAAGATCTCGCAGCGGTTGATCCGCGCGTTGCGCGCGTTGTGGCTGGCGGTCTCGGCGTTGCGCAGCAGGTTGTCGGCGGACGGCGCCGCCAGGTCGCGCGAGAACGCGATGCCGGCGGTCACGATCGTGGTCGTGCCGCGTGCGTCGAAGTAGGCCTGCACTTCGTCGGCGCAGCGCTCGGCGAGGTTCAGCGCCTCGGTTTCGTGCAGGTGCCGGTGCGGCAGCACCGCGAAGGCGTTGCCGCGCACGCGCGCCAGCGTCGCGGTGCCGCCGAGCAGGCTGCGCAGGCGGTCGGCGGCATCCACCACCAGGTCATGGCCGGCGTCGCCGTCGTGCGGCGAGGCGTCCAGCTGCAGGTGGATCGCCACCAGGCCGTTGTCGTCGCCATGCATCGGGCGCAGCGCCGAATGCACCACTTCCAGCAGGTGGTCGCGGTTGGGCAGGTTGGTGTGCGGATCGTGCAGCTCGAGGTAGCGCACGCGGTTCTCGAGCCGGCGCCGGCGGTCGATCTCGTAGGCCATCGCCACGTAGTCGCCGATGCTGCCGGCGAAGGCCTGGTCTTCCGGCGTCCACGCCCGCGCCGCGCCGACATGCTCGTGGCAGATCACGCCGAGCAGTTCCCCGGCCAGCCGCACCGGCGCATCCAGCAGCGAGCCGATGCCGTGTCGCCGCAGGTAGCGCTGCAGGTCTTCCTCGCCCGGCGCCTGCGCGCTGTTGCCGAGGTTGATCACGCGCACTTCGTCGAGCGCCGCGCTGTAGTCCCCGCCCACGTGCAGCGCGACGCGCGACCCCGGCGGGTTGTGGGTGCCGCTGCCGCGTTCGTAGTGGTGCAGGCAGTAGAGCGTGCCGGCCTCGGCGTCGTGGCGCCAGATGTTGACGCGCTCCACCTCGAGCGTCTCCGCCGCGGTCTCGCAGATCAGGGCGAACGCGCTTTCGAGGGTACAGCCGTCCTGCCACACGCGCCGGGCCAGTGACACCAGCGCATGGTTGTGCCGGCGCGCCCAGGCGCCGCGGTCCCGCCGCTCGTCCGACTGACGTCTGACTGGCATGAACACCCCTGCTGGCGGGCATCGGCCTTGCCCCCGATGCGATGCCCCGTGGCCTTTGTATACCCACGCCTGCGGGGGCGCAAACCGGCCAGTCGCGCGACGGGCCACTGTTACACTTGACACGATTCCGGGACCTGCAGCGCGCATGCTGCGTCCAGCCAGCGGCGACCGCCGCCCGCCAAGACACCTGCCATGACCAGCACCGCCGAACTGTCCTCGCCCGCGTCCGCCAACACCGCCCTGACCCAGGGCATCGGTGATCCGGACTACACACTCGACCACAAGTACACCCGCACCGAAGGCCGCATCTACCTGTCCGGCGTGCAGGCACTGGTGCGCCTGCCGCTGATGCAGCGGCTGCGCGACCAGGCGGCGGGCCTGAACACGGGCGGCTTCATCTCCGGTTACCGCGGCTCGCCGCTGGGCGGCTTCGACCTCGAGCTGTGGCGCGCGAAGCGCTACCTGGCCGAGGCCAACGTCAAGTTCCAGCCGGGGCTCAACGAGGACCTCGGCGCGACCATGGTCTGGGGCACGCAGCAGACCAACCTGTTCCCCGGCGCGACCGTCGATGGCGTGTACGCGATGTGGTACGGCAAGGGCCCGGGTGTGGACCGCTGCGGCGACGTGTTCAAGCACGGCAATGCCGCGGGCACGTCTCGATACGGTGGCGTACTGGCGCTGGCCGCCGATGACCATGCCTGCCGGTCGTCGACCCTGCCGCACGGCAGCGAAGGCGAATTCACCAGCGCGATGATGCCGATCCTCAACCCGGCCGGCGTGCAGGACATCCTCGACATGGGCCTGGTGGGCTGGGCGATGTCGCGTTTCACCGGGCGCTGGGTGGGCTTCAAGACCATCGCCGAGACGGTGGAATCCTCGGCCTCGGTGGACGTGAACCCGCTGGCGCTGCAGATCGTCACGCCGGAAGACTTCGAGCTCCCGCCCGGCGGGCTCAACATCCGCTGGCCCGATCCGCCGCTCGACCAGGAGATGCGCCTGCATCGCTACGCGGTCAAGGCGGCGCAGGCGTTCGCACGCGCGAACCGCATCGACCGCATGGTGCTGGACGCGCCGGACGCGCGCTTGGGCATCGTCACCACCGGCAAGAGCTACCTCGACGTGCTGCAGGCACTCGAATACCTCGGCCTCGACGCCGAACGCTGCCGCGAGCTTGGCATCCGCGTGTACAAGATCGGCATGACCTGGCCACTGGAACCGCTGGGCATCCGCGCCTTCGCGCGCGGGCTGCGCGACATCCTGGTGGTGGAGGAGAAGCACGCCTTCATCGAAAGCCAGATGAAGGAGCTGTTCTACAACTTCGAGGGCGACCGCCCCAGCATCGTCGGCAAGTACGACGAACAGGGCCAGTGGATCCTGCCCAGCACCGGCGAGCTCACGCCCGCGACCATCGCCGGCGTGATCGCACGCCGCCTGCAGCAGTTCATCCCGGAAGGCAGTCGCGACACCGCGCACATCCGCGACGTGCTGCGCTGGATGGACGAGAAGGAAGCCGCGCTGGCGCTGCCGCGCGCGCAGTTCCCGCGCGTGCCTCACTACTGCTCGGGCTGCCCGCACAACACCTCCACGGTGGTGCCCGAGGGTTCGCGCGCGCTCGGCGGCATCGGCTGCCACTACATGGTCACGTGGATGGACCGCAACACCGACACCTTCACCCAGATGGGTGGCGAAGGCGTGACGTGGTGCGGGCAGGCCGGCTTCACCGAGACGCCGCACGTGTTCCAGAACCTCGGTGACGGCACCTATTTCCACAGCGGCTCGCTGGCGATCCGGCAGTCGGTCGCGGCCGGCGTCAACATCACCTACAAGATCCTCTACAACGACGCCGTCGCGATGACCGGCGGCCAGCCGGTGGACGGCACGCTGTCGGTGCCGCAGATCGCGCACCAGGTGCGCAGCGAAGGCGTGTACACGATCGTGCTGGTCAGCGACGACCTCGGCAAGTGGCGCGACCGGTCGATCTTCCCGTCGGGCATGGAGTTCGAGGACCGCCGCGACCTCGACGCGGTGCAGAAGCGCCTGAGCCAGGTCAAGGGCGCCAGCGTGCTGATCTACGACCAGACCTGCGCCACCGAGAAGCGCCGCCGCCGCAAGCGCGGCAAGATGGTCGACCCGCAAAAGCGCGTGTTCGTGAATACCCTGGTCTGCGAGGGCTGCGGCGACTGCGGCAAGAAGTCGTTCTGCGTGTCGGTGCTGCCCAAGGACACCGAGTTCGGCCGCAAGCGCGAGATCGACCAGAGCAACTGCAACAAGGACTACTCCTGCGTCGAGGGCTTCTGCCCGAGCTTCGTCACCGTGCACGGCGGCAAGCCGCGCAAGGGCAACAAGGTCTCCGCGGCCGAACGCCTGTCCAGCCTGCCGATGCCGACGTTCGAGAGCGACCTGTCGCAGCCCTGGAACATCCTGATCACCGGCGTCGGCGGCACCGGCGTGGTCACCATCGGCGCGCTGCTGGGCATGGCCGGGCACCTCGAAGGCCGCGGCTCCACCGTGCTCGACCAGACCGGCCTCGCGCAGAAGGGCGGCGCGGTCACCACCCACATCCGCATCGCCAGGGCGCCCGACGACATCCACGCCGTGCGCATCGCCGCGGGCGAAGCCGACCTCGTGCTCGGTTGCGACATGGTGGTGGTCAATGACTACTGGGCGCTGTCCAAGGTCCGCGCCGGCCGCACGCAGGTGGTGATCAACACCTACGAGGCGATGCCCGGCACCTTCACCACGCGCCCGGACATGCAGTTCCCCGCCGCCGACATCGTGCAGGCGATCACCCAGGCGATGGGCGGGCAGGCACCGCTGCAGATCGATGCGACCGAACTGGCGACCGCGCTGATGGGCGACGCCATCGCCTCGAACCTGTTCATGCTCGGCTACGCCTGGCAGCGCGGACTTGTGCCGCTGTCGTACGCGTCGCTGATGCGCGCGGTCGAGCTCAACGGCGCGGCGGTCGAGATGAACAAGACCGCGTTCGCCTGGGGCCGGCTGGCGTCTGTGGACCCGGAAGCGGTGTTCGAGGCCGCCGGCATCGTGCGCAACGCGCCGACCGCCGCCGAGGAAACCCCGCACGCGCTGCGCGCGCTGCCGCCGGGCGAATGGGAGAGCACCGAATGGGGCGCGACGTCCGCCCCGAAGGCGTTGCGCAACGAGGACGAGCTGCGGCACGTGCCCGCGCACGCCGGCACCGACGGCTTCGCCTTCCTGCCGCTGGACGACCTGCGCCTGTCGCGCTCGCTCGATGAAGTGGTGTCGCGCCGCGTCGACTTCCTCACCGAGTACCAGGACGCCGCCTACGCGAAGCGCTATTCGGACTTCGTCGCGAAGGTGCGCGAGGCCGAACGCGCGAAGGCGCCGGGCAGCACCGACCTGTCGGAAGCCGTCGCCCGCTATTTCTTCAAGCTGATGGCCTACAAGGACGAGTACGAAGTCGCGCGGCTGTACACCAGCGGCGAGTTCCGCCGCCGCATCGAACAGCAGTTCGACGGCGACTACCAGGTCCACTTCCACCTGGCGCCGCCGCTGCTCGCGAAGAAGAACGCCAAGGGCGAACTGGTGAAGCGCGAGTATGGCCCGTGGATGTTCAAGGCCTTCGGCCTGCTGGCGAAGCTGAAGTTCCTGCGCGGCGGCACTTTCGACGTCTTCGGGCGCACCGAAGAGCGGCGCATGGAGCGCCAGCTGATCGAGGATTACGAACGCACCGTCGGCGGCCTGCTGGCGAAGCTCGACGGCGGCAACGTCGGCCTTGCCGCCGAGATCGCCGGCATCCCCGAGCACATCCGCGGCTACGGCCACGTCAAGGAAGCGCACTTCCACCAGGCCAAGGCGCGCGAGGCGGAACTGCTGCGCGAGTGGGACAACCCGCTGCGGGTGGTGGTGCAGGCGGCCTGAGGACCCGCGAGCGTTCCTTCAGTTCATGCCCCAACGCGCACGCGCCTTGTCCCGCTCTGCATCGCTGTAGAAATGTCGCATGAAAGGCGTGTCGTAGATTTCATCTAGTAGCGCGGCCGGCAGGCGAGTGTTGCGTAGGATCGAAGCGTATATCGACGAGTATGCCTTGCTGCCTCCGACGTTCCGAGCCCGGAAGCGCAACTCCGGAAGACCGAGGAAGTCAGCGATGGGCTTGTCCAATCGCGGTAAGTCCTCCTGCCGATAGATCATCAAGTCCATGCCAGGATGCCGGATACGTGTGTAGCCTTCCTCAGAATTAAACGGATGGGCATAGACGTCGAGGCCACAGTAGTACTGGTGATCGAACCATTGCAAGCCGTTCTTGCACTGGTTCCAGAAGCGCTCCTCGATGAGCACCTTTGCATCCGCGGCATTGAGCATCCGATCGCCGTGGTACTGGAACAGCGTCGACAGGGTCCAAGAGACGATTTCGCGCGTTGCGGAAATAACCCTGACCGGCTCGTCACGGTCGTGCACCAGTATCCTTGAATAGCAGAGCCTGTTGCCTGGGAAAGCCGTCATGATGTCGGTCATCCAGTGCGCGTGAACGACGCCTCCCTCATACCCGGACGCCAGCAGGGCGTCCGCGATCGAATGCGAACCGACCTTGCCCATCTGATAGACATGTAGCCGCGCATCACTCAGCCAGGCGCTGTCGCTGTTCGGAACGCGCTGTTCATACCAACCTTGATAGCAGTAATGGACCTGGGCCGCGGCATCAGACGTAAGCGCAAGTTCCGGATACCGCTTCCTGTAAAATCCTGGATCGAAACCGTCGAGCCGCTTTGGGTCAAAGATCCTGCGCTCGTAATAACCCTGATGGAAGAAATGCGCGAATGCCTCCGCCTCGCCGCCACCAGCTTCGGCGACATCCGGATTGGCTGCGAGGTACTCGCGCCAGCGAAAATCCCTGATGATGTTTCCTGAGAACGGGAATTGATAAAAGGTTGGCAATTCCGGCGGCGGGAGCGGCGGTGGGCGGCGATCGATGCTCAGCGGCTCGCTGCGATCCACCAGACCGCTTGTCAGGGAGCTCAGGATCACCTGCAGCTCTTCTTCAGGCAGATTCTCGATGGCTTCGAATTCTCCGACGTTTGAGGTGGCCCCCTCCAGGAACGACCCTTCCCAGCCACCGCTGTCGCGAGCCCAAACTGTCGATCTGATGCTCTGCATGCAGTGCCTACCAGGGCGCCTGATAGCTTCGCTTTGAAGGCAACCGAAGACCATCTCGCCGCACTGACGGGCGACGACGATGTCTCCTACCGACATCTCTTCCTCGAAGCGGTCCATCCTTCTCGTTTCTGCATGACCATGACTCGGTAAGTGCTCCATGAGCAGTATCGATCTTCTTTCGTAGTCGAAGATCGACTCCTTGGACAGCTCCCCAATCCACCAGATTTTCTGACCAGTCATGTCAGATTCCGCACGTGAGCAATGTGTCGAATGCGATGATAGCGTCGCGGGCGCCATGACTGCCGTGATCCACCTCGCACTGGTTGAAATCTGGCCTGCGCTTCGGAAGCCGAAGGAAAGATCGACTCGACAGCCATCACCGGTGCGCTTCTTTGATGCTGCAGTGCGACACTCACGCGTCGGTCGATCTTGCTCGTCTCGCTGTGCATTCGCTGACGACCGGTATGGCCAGGAGCGAGACCATGTTAGCGCCCAAGGTAGACAGCTGGCTCATGGCCTGCCAGCGACTGGTGCTCTTCAGCAGGCGCGCCTGAGATCGTGACGCGCTAATACCGCAGTATTTGCAGGAGAGTTCGCTGATCTCATAAGCTCGGGGCAATCATCACCCGGTGCCGCCTTGGAACACATTCAAGCGCACATGGCACCTCATCGCTCTGGGTGCTTGCTACCGCTCCTTGCTGGACGATTGCTGTACGCTCGGCAGCATGCGCGAGGGGCCGGAAGCCGTGCCGCAGTGCCCGGCCCCGCCAGCAGTACCACTTGGCGGCTGATGCCGCTCACCGCTTTCGTACGTACTCGATCACCGCGCCGCCCTGGCGCAGCGTGACCTTGTCCGGCGTGCCCTGTGCCGGGGAGAACGTGAGCGTGGCTTCGACCACCTTGAGGAAAAACGTCGACGGTGATTCGGCGAAAAGCTCGAACGCCGGCTGGCCGGTGAGCTGCACCTTGGGCGTTTCGCCTTCGAGGAAGACGCGCATCACCACGCCCTGGTGCACGTACTCGCCGGCGATGCGTTCCAGCGCCGCGTGCGGCAGTTTCGTTTCCTCGCGCACGGCAGGCAACGCTTCGTCGCTGCGTGCCACCACTTCGCCTTCGCCTTCGTCCTCGGGGAAGAAGCGCATCCCCGCGACCTTGCCGTCGCCACCGCGTTCGAATGCCATGCGCGAAAAGCCTTCTTCGAACAGGAACACGTCCTTCGCGACCGGGATCAGCGGGTAGGCCAGGCCGCCGGTGCGTTGCGAGGTCAGCGCGCCATCCTTCACCCGCAGCACGCGCGCGGCATCCTTGTCGATGCGATACACGCCTTCGTATTCGCGCAACGCTTCGACGTCGACGTCGATCGCCTTCTTCTCCGGATACGGCTTGCCGATCGCATAGGCCGCCAGCTGGCTGGCGATGTAGCCAGTGCCGAGCATGCCGGGGCCGCCGCTGTCGGCGTTGTAGAGCACCGCGGCCGTGGTGTCGCTGCCGGGCAGGTACAGCAGGTAGCTGCTGAAGCCGTGGATGCCGCCGCCGTGCTGCAGTCGGGGTTGGCCACGCAGGGTATCGGCGACGATGCCGAAGCCGTACTTGTCGCCCACGGCCTTGCCCGTCGGCGCGACCATCGCGCGGTAACTTGCGTCCCGCAGCACCTTGCCTTCGTGCAGCGCGCGGTTCCACTTCAGCAGGTCGTCGACGGTCGACACCAGTGCGCCGGCCGCATGCGGCTGGGTCATGCTCAGGTAGGGCGCGCGGGCCCAGTGCCCGTCCTTGCGCGTGTAGCCGTCGACATGCCCGGGGATCACCGCGTCGGCCTCGTTGCCGTAGCCGGTGTGCGCCATTCCGAGCGGCTTGAAGAACGCCTCGTCGAGGTAGGCATGCCACGCCTTGCCGCTCGCGGCCTCCATCACCGCGCCAAGCAGCACGTAGCCGGAGTTGTTGTAGTGCCAGCCCTCGCCGGGGGCGAAATCGGGCGTCTCGTCCTTGAACGTGTCGATCAGCTGCGCGGTGGTGAGGTCCTTCATGATGCCGCCGCCGGCCATGATCGACTCGATGTCGGTGTAGCTGCGGATGCCGGAGGTGTGGTTGAGCAGCATCTCCACCGTGACCCTGTCGCCGCCGGGATAGCCGGGCACGAACTTCGACAGTGGATCGGACAACGCCAGCCTGCCGTCCTCGGCCAGCTTCAGCGCCGCGGCGGCGGCAAACTGCTTGGTCACCGAGCCGATGCGGAACACCTGTGTCGGCGAGAGGGGGACATCCAGCTCGAGGTTCGCCCTGCCGCAGGCGCCGCGGTACAGCACCTCGTCGCCGCGCGCGAGCAGCACCGCCATGCCCGGCGCCTGCGGGTCGCAGTTGCCGTCCAGCGTGCGCTTTGCAAACGCGGCCACTTCCGCTTTCGACGGCGCCTGCGCGCGGACGTCGAGCGGCGAGAGCAGCGGAACGAGCAGCAGGGGCAGCGTTGCGAGCAGTCGCATGGCGGTCAGTTTCCGGAGCGGCAGTGACGAAGAGTCTAGCGGCCCTGGCCGCGGTGAGGATGCCCGCGCCTGCAGGTCGTCCTCATGCAGGTGGCGGCGAATCGCGCCGGGCCGCCATCCGCGCGCGATGCGCCGCGCGCCGCGCGCGCGCGGCATCGTTGCGCGCACGCTGCCGCTTCAAGGCCAGCGCCAGCACGCTCTCCAGCCAGCGCTGGATCTGCAGCGCGCGCCGGTTGCGGCACACCCCGCCCAGCCCGTAGTAGCCGCCGCGGATGTCCACCGTCTCCACCTCGCGCCGGTTGATCAGCAGGCGCATGAACTCCGAGGCCAGGCCGAGGCGGCGCACGTGGTCCTGGATGCGCAGCAGGCGCAGGCGGCCGTCGACCAGCGCGGCGACGCCAAGCGTGGTGTCCGGGATGCGCGCATCGGTGCCGGCCAGCACCGCCGACCATTTCAGGCGCAGCGCGAACAGCTGCGTCGGCGCACCCTCGCCCTTGAGCATCGGGTCGGACAGCAGGATCGAGTGCTCGACATGGTTGATCGCGCCATTGGCCAGCAGCTGGTCGCACTGCGCCTGCCAGCCGACGCCCTCGGCCGGCGACAGGTCGACCACGCGCAGCACGCGCTGGCGGTCCTCGGCGTCGTTGTCCAGCCGCGGCAGCTCCAGCCGCTGCTGGCAGAACGCGACGAAGCGCGCGCCGAACGTGGGCGCGCCGACGATCCACGCGATGCGGAACATCGGCGACCAGCTCCAGTGGCGGAAGGCATTGAGCCAGCCGCGGTTGTCGGGATGGTCCCAGGCGTGTTCGAGCCCGAGGTCGTGGTACACGCCCTCCATCAACCGGATCAGTTCCTGGCAGAAGTAGAAGCAGGCGCGGAAGTCGGCCGGCGCCGGCATCCGCGTGCGCCGTCCCAGCGGCGCCGCGGCGTCGCTCCCGGCCGGGGCACCGGCATCGGCGACGAGGTCGGTCCACGCCGGGTAGAACTGCGCGTCGAGCACCGACAGCGTCGGCGTGTCGCGCAGCTTGCCGAACAGCCGCGTCAGCGCCTTGGTGTGCAGCGCGAAGCGGTCCGCGACCCCCGGCAGCGGCGCCACCCAGCGCTGGCGCAGCGCGATCAGCAGCTTTTCCTTGAGCGCGGAATCCTGCACGTCGAGTTCGCCGTTGCGCGGCGTGCCCGGCTCGGCGCCGACGCGCTCCAGCACCGGGTCCAGCGCGCGCTGCGCGATGTCTTCGCCCAGCCGCCGGTAGCTTTCGAACTGCGCTTCGTCGAAGAACTGGTCGGAGGTCGGTTCGTGCGGGAAGCAGGCGTGCGAGCGCGCGTAGTGCAGGATGTCGGCCGGCTCCTCGCCGGTCAGCGTCGGCTTGAGGTACAGCACGGTGCCGTGGCTGCCGTCGGCGTAGGCGATGCGCCCCACCGCGCAACTGCGTTCGGCGAGGCCGTCGGCCTGCGGCGCGAGCGCGGCGACGTCGATGTCGAGGTTGGCGCCGAAGTCGACGCGGCACTTGTGCACCGCGTTGCCGAGGTCGGCGAAAGCGCGGTCGCCGTCGGCCGCGGCGTCCACGCACAGGATGAAGCGGCATTTGCGCCGGACCAGTTCGTACAGGCCGAGGTTCTCGAAGTGCCCGCCGTCGGACAGGTGCACGAACTTGCCGCCGGCATGCGTGCGTCCGAGCATCTCGGCCAGCAGCCAGCGACCGAAGAACGGCGTGCTGTCGGCACGCGGCCGCTGCGGATGGCTCGGGTTGGGCAGCCACCAGCCCAGGCGCGCGTCGAACAGCGTGAGCAGGAAGGTCACCGCCGGCGAGCTGTGGTAGCCCATGTTCGGATTGACCGCGGCTCCGGAGATGGCGATGGCGCTGCCCAGCGTCAGCGAGGCGGCCAGCGATTCGGTGCGCGGCGCCGCCTGCGAGGCGTCGGCGGTGCCGGCGGTGGCCGCGGCGAGGTCGCCGATCGGCGCGTCGCCACGGCGCGAATCCGGCGGCAGGTAGCCGCACCAGCCCGGGGTCAGGCAGAACGACGCGGCCTTGCGGTCCTGCCAGTCGAGCTGCTTGGCCGCGACCAGATTGAGCGCGGTGCCGACCAGCGGATACAGCGGGCGCGTGCCGTCGAGGCGCTTCACCTGGACCAGGTCGGCCAGCACCAGGTCATCGTGCACGTCGAAGTTGGTGGTGGGCTCCGGGTTGCGCTGCGCGTTGCCCGCGCCGAGATAGCAGCGCACCAGCCGGTTGCGATAGAAGGCGTTGAGGCTGAATTCGTTGACGTTGACCGCCCAGCCGAACAGCAGCCATACCGCGAGCGCCAGGCCGAACAGCAGCCACAGCGCCTGCCGGTATCCGGTGACGTCGTGCTGCAGGTTGGCGAGGTAGGCATCGAGGCTGTCGCGCAACGACGGCGCCGCCGCCGGCTGCGCCGCCGCCACCCAGCCGCTGTCGCCCGCGTCCGCCACCGCCGGCGGGTCGCCGATGCGCGCCTGCAGCGTCGCGCCGTGCGCATCGAGCAGCTTGTGGCCGGCCAGGCTCAGCCCGATCAGCAGGCCGAGCAGGAACACCCACGGCGCAATCCGCGCGACCAGGTCGAGCACGCGCGAGCGCTTCGATGCGCCCGGATCGCCGCGCTTGCCGTGCGCCACCAGCAGGCCGATGCCGGTGGTCGACAGCCACGCCAGCACGCCGGCCCAGCCGACGCTCGAGGACAGCCGCTCGCTGCCCCAGCCGAACAGGCTGCTGAGCAGCCACGGGCCGTAGATCGTGAGCGCCAGCGTGACCGTCATTCCCAACACCACCAGGCCCGCGGTCTTGCCGCCGACGCGCGCCCAGATCTCGCGCTGCAGGTCGCTCAGCGACGGACCGGCGAGGCCCAGGTGCACGATCGCGGTCAGCACCACCGCCAGCACCACCAGCGGTGGACCGAACGCGAGCAGGTGCCAGATGCCCGCCGGCGTGCCCCACGCCTGCAGCCCGTGCTGCAGGACCAGGATCGCCAGTCCCGCAAACGCAGCGGTGCCGAGGGTGGCGAACACGAAGCGCCAGGGATGCCGCTGCAGCGCCGGCGGCGGCGCGTCGCCGCTGTCGACGTAACGCGAATACCACACGTCGAACGCCAGCCACGCCATCCACACGAGCAGATACAGCGCCGCCGTGACGACGCCGAGGTGCGCGGCCTCGCTCCACGATGCCGGCAGCCATTGCGCCACCGTCGCGAACGGCCCGGGCAGGCGCTTGAAGAAGGCCAGCCCGAGCGCGCCGAGCAGGGCCGCGATCGACAGTGCCGCGATCGTCGCCACCGCGGCAAGCGCGACCCGCCGCGGCGGTGGCGGCATCTCGCCGTCGGCGTTGGGCGCGCGCCGGTTGGCATAGGTGCTGACATAGGCCAGCAGCACCACCGCGAGCATTCCGGTCAGGCCCGCCAGCGACAGCAGCAGCGCCGGATTGCGCACCGTCACTTCGCTGGCACCGGCGAACAGCAGCAGCGGCAGCAGGCTCAGCGCCAGGATCAGCGCGCACAGCTGCACCTGCACCAGCAGCACGTTGCGCACGTAGGTGCCGGCCATGCCGAGCGTGTCGCCGGAGAACGGCGATTTGCGCGGACTGAGGTAGTTGCTGTACTCGCGCAGGTGGCGGATCGGCTGCGTGCCGGGTGCGGCGTCGGCCGCGGCATCGTCCTGCGGCGGCGCCAGCACGTACTGCGCGCCCTCGAACCCGTGGCGCCGCACCAGTCCCTGCAGGAACGCGCCGATGTAGCCGCCACCGGAGACGGTCGACTGGTAGTGGAAGCACTTCAGCAACCCGTTGCGCGCCAGCGCCTGCAATACGCCCAGCCCGAAGGTCGCGCTGCGGATGCCGCCGCCCGACAGCGCCAGGCCCCAGGCTTCGACCGCGGACGGGTCGCCGCGCAGCGTCTGCCCGAGCACGAGCCGCAGTTCGGCATCGCGCACCGCCGCGGCATCCGGCGGCGGTACCTGCTCCGCGGCATCGCGGTCCGGGGACAAGCTCTCGTGCAGGCGCACGGGCGCCTCCTTGTGAAGAATCGGCGATCCCCCCGGATCCGCGCCAAGACTAACGCGCCGCGATGCGGCGTGCGGACGCGGCCGGTCCGGCGCGCCCATCGCGTTGGACCGGGTACGCTGCGTACGCAGGGAGGCCGGACACATGCTCAAGCGCGTCTACGACGACTGGACCCAGGTGAAGGCGGCCACCGGCACGCCCAATTCGCGCCAGCGCCAGGCGTGGCGCAGCTACCTCGAGAAGCGCCCCGCGATCGCCTACTGGGGCGATTCGTGGTTCAGCACGCCGCTGTACAAGAACCTGTACTGGAACAGCTTCGCGCGCATCGACGGCATGTCGCTGCGCCTCGGCGGACCCGGCCTGACCGCGGCCAGGATGTGCACGCCGGACAACTGCGCGGACACCGCCGAGCGCCTGCAGTCGCGCGAGTTCGACCTGGCCTGCATCAGCATCGGCGGCAACGACTGCCTCGGGCCGCGGCTGGAACGGATCTTCGCCGGCATCGGCCGCCTCGACGCCGACGCCGCGTTCGACCGCGTGGTCGCGGCCGGCACCTTCGACCGGCTGCGCGAGCGCTACGACATCCTGCTGTCGGCGCTGGCCGGCATCGGCGGCGGCTTCCGCGCCGTGGGCCACGGCTACGTGCCGCTGTCGCGCGAGGCGATCGGCGCGAAGGGCCGGGTCGACATCAAGAACCTCGGCCTGGCGGCGCCGCTGATCGGCAACGTCGGCCCCTGGCTGTGGCCGGCGATGAAGCCGGTGCTCGGCAACAACAAGCCCGAGGCCGAACGCTTCGCGCGCCGGCTGCTGGTGGACGGCTTCCGCGACCAGGTGCTGGCCCCGAGCAAACGCGCGTTCCCGGGCCTGTTCACGTATGCCGACTTCTCGGGGATCGCCGACGCCGACGACAAGGCGTTCTGGTACGACGAGATCCATCCCACCGAGGCCGGTTTCGGGATCCTCGCGCCGGGCCTGAACGCGATGATCCGCGCCGCGCTGCCCGGCAAGCGCGCCGCGGTGGGCTGAGGAACCATTGACGCCGGCGCCGGGCGACGGCTGCTATGGTGGCGCTCCCGTCCCAAGCCCCGCAGGAAACCCGCCATGACGCTTTCGATCCTTCGCCGGCCGCAGGCCGCGCCCGCCCTGCTTGCCATGTCGCTGGTGCTGGCGCTGGCGGCCTGCTCGCAGCAGAAGCCGTCCGAAGCCGCCACCGACCCGGTGGCCGCCGCACCGGCCGCAAGCCCCGAAGCCACCGTGCCGGCCGATGCCACGGTCGCGGCGCCTGCGGATGGCGTGCCGGCCGCGGACGCTCCCGTAACGAGCGGCCAATGCAATGCCGATGCCGTGCAGGGACTGGTCGGCCAGACGGGCAGCGAGGATGTCCTGGAGAAGGCCAGGACCGACAGCGGCGCAAACACCGTGCGCGCACTCAAGCCCGGCGAACCGGCGACAATGGACTTCCGCCAGGATCGCCTCGACATTGCGCTCGACGAACAGGGCGTCATCCAGTCGCTGCGCTGCGGCTGACCCGCCGCCGGCGCGGGCTCAGCCCGCGTCGGCCACGCCCGCGCGCGGCACGCCGCGCGGTGCGTAGCGCGCTGCGATCAGCACCGCCGCCAGCAGCAGCAACGCCGCCAGCATCCACGGCGCGCCGGGGAACGCAACCGGCGCGTGGTCGCTGATGAACAGGCCGAAGATCGACGCGAACGCGATCGGCGCGAGGATGCCCGCCACCGAGACCAGGCTCATCAGTGCGCCCTGGATGCGGCCCTGCATGTCGACGGCCACCTGGCGCGTGATCAGGGCCTGGCTGGCCGGCCCGGCCATCGCCCACAGTGCGCTGACCGGCACGCCGGCAAGGAACATCCAGCCACTCGATGCGAAGGCGTAGACGAGGAACCCGACCACGCCGCAGGACAGCCCGAAGATCAGCGCGCGCCGCTCGCCCATCGCCTTGACCGCGCGCCCGACCACCGCGACGTTGACGATCACGCTGCACACGCCCACCACGAACAGCACCCAACCCACCTGCCATGGGCCCCAGCCGTAGCGCACGTCGGCGAACAGCACGAACACGCTCGGGTACACGTAGTGCGCGAGGTTGGCGATGAACACCACGCCGGCCAGGCCGATGATCGCCGGGTAACGCCCGATCAGGCGGATCGCCGCCAGCGGCCGCGCCGCGCTCCAGTCGAAGCGCTGCGCGCGCGAGGCCGGCGCCAGCGACTCGGGCAACACGAACAGGCCGTAGCAGAAGTTGAGCAGCGCCAGCCCCGCGGCGAACCAGAACGGCAGGTGCAGGTCGATCTCGCCCAGCCAGCCGCCGAGCACCGGGCCGAGGGTGAAGCCCAGGCCGAAGGCGGCGCCGATCAGCCCGTAGTTCCGCGCGCGCTGCTCGGGCGGCGTGATGTCGGCGATGTAGGCGTTGGCGGTGGTGAAACTGGCCGAGAACAGGCCGGAGAACACGCGCGCCAGCAGCAGCCACCACAGCCCGGGCGCGAGCGCCATGATGACGAAGTCCAGCCCCAGCCCCAGGCACGACAGCAGGATCACCGGGCGCCGGCCGTAGCGGTCCGACAGCGCGCCCTGGATCGGCGAGCACACGAACTGGATCGCGGCGAACAAGGTGCCGAAGATGCCGATCCACAGCGCCGCCTGCGCCTTGCTGCCGGTGAACTGCTCGACCAGGTGCGGCAGCACCGGGATGATCAGGCCGAACGCCAGCACGTCGATCAGCACGACGAGGAAGATGAAGGCCAGCGCGGCCTTGCGGGGTGCGGCGGGGGTGGTCATGGCGCGTCCGGTGCGGCGGCACGAAGGCGCGGATTATGCGCGAACCGGCGTCGCGCAGCCGGCGATCAGCGCACGGCGGGCGGCGCGGGCGTGACCGTCGGCGGCACCACGGCGGCCGCCTCGGCCTGCAGGGCGTCGAGGATCCGGCGCCCGGCACGCCCATCCGCGGGCACGATGCCGAGCCGTTGCTGTTCGAGCACGATCGCGCGCCGCGTGGCGTTGCCGATCATGCCGTCCACCGCGCCGATGGCGTGGCCGCGCGCGAGCAACAGGGCCTGCAGGTCGCGACGCTGCGCGCGCGACAGGCCCGGATCGTCGGTCGGCCACGGCGTGGCGAGGCCACGGCCGCCGCGCAGGCGATCCGCCAGCGTGGCGATGGCCAGCGCATAGCTTTCGGCGGCGTTGTACGAATAGATCGCGTCGTAGTTGCGGAACACCACGAAGGCCGGGCCGGTGCGGCCGGCGGGCAGGATCACCGCGCTGCGCGCGTCGGACGATGCCAGTGGCGCGCCGTCGACGCGGGTCACGCCACGCGCGATCCAGTCCGACAGCGGGCGACGATTGGTGCGTCCGGCCAGCGACGCATCGAAGTTCGCCGGCAGCGTCACTTCCTGGCCCCAGGGCTGCCCGGTCTGCCAGCCGCTGCGCTTGAGGTAGTGCGCGGTCGACGCCAGCGCATCGGGGATGCTGGCCACCAGGTCGCGCCGGCCATCGCCATCGAAGTCCACCGCAATCCGCGCGTAGGTGCTCGGCATGAACTGGGTGTGCCCGAAGGCGCCGGCCCACGACCCGGTGATCGCCGGATCGGACAGATCGCCGTCCTGCAGCAGCTTGAGCGTCGCCAGGAACTCGCCGCGGAAGAAGTCCTGGCGCCGGCCGAAGCACGACAGCGTCGACAGCGACTGCAGCAGGGGACGCTTGCCCGAGACGCGGCCGAAGTCGCTCTCCACGCCCCATACCGCGACCACGGTCGCCGGATCGACCCCGTACTCGCGTTCCACGCGCGCCAGCAGTTCGCGATGCGTCTCCAGCATCTTCAGGCCATCGGCCACGCGCTCGCCGTCGACCAGGCCGGCCAGGTAATCCCAGATCGGCGTGGTGAACTCGGGCTGCGCGTCGAGCAGGTCGAGCACGCTGCGGTCGGCGCTGACGCCGGCCATGAAACGCTCGAAACTGGCCGCAGGCACGCCACGCGTCGCCGCCTGCGCCTTCATCCGCACCATGCAGTTGTCGTACTCGGGATCGGGCACGGGCGCAGGCGTCGCCGGTGCCTGCTGCAGCGGCGCCGGGACCGCCGGCGTCGGCGCCGCCGGGACCTGCGCGCCCGCGGCCAGCACCGGGACGGCGAGCAGCAGGGGCAGGCAGGCGAAGGAGCGGATCATGCGGCGGACATGCGTGGCGGGATCGGGTGGAGCATAGCCCGGGGTCCCGGGGGTCCGGTTGAATCGCGCCGCAACGCGGCGGGCAGGCAGGCGCGGCGCCGGGGACGCGTCTCAGTGCCTATCGGCGCCATCCGCCTGCCAGCGCAGCATCCACACGCCCTGCCGGCCATTGCGCGACGTCGCCTGCGCCACCACCCGCCAGCCGTCGCCCGGCAACGTGCCGGCGCCGACCGGCGGCGCGCCCGCAGTCCAGTGCAGCAAGCCGGCGCCATTGCCGAAGTCGGTCCAGGCGCAGCCGGGCGCGACGGGGGCCGGCCGCCGACGCGACACCGATGCCATCGCTACACCTGCACCCGCGTGCCCAGCTCGATCACCGCGTTGTGCGGAATGCGGAAGAAGTCCGCGGCGCGCCCCGCATTGCGCGACATCGCGCCGAACAGGCGCTGTCGCCAGCGCACCATGCCGGAGGTCGCCGCCGGCACCACCGTCTCGCGACTGAGGAAGTACGACGTGGCAAACGGATCGATGGCGATCCCGTGCCCGGCCAGTCCTTCGAGGGCCGCAGGCACGTCCGGTCGCTCCATGAAGCCGAAGTGCAGCACGACCTGCCACGCACCTGCCGAGACCTGCACGACCTCGATCCGCTGCGCGGGCGCCACCACCGGGGCGTCGTGGAAGCGCACGGTCACCACCAGGTTGCGTGCGTGCAGCACGCCGTTGTGCTTGAGGTTGTGCAGCCACGCCTGCGGCACGATGCCCGGCTCGGCAGCGAGGTACACCGCCGTGCGCGGCACGCGCGCCAGGCCGGCATCCGCCGCCAGCAGGGGCGCGAACGCGGCGAGTTCCGGCTGCGAATCGCGCATGCCGAGCAGGAGCAGGTCGCGTCCGCGCGACCAGGTCAGCATCAGCACCAGCACGACCAGCGCCAGCGCGACCGGGAACCAGCCCCCGTGCATGAACTTGGTCAGGCACGCCGCCACCAGCAAGGCGTCCAGCAGCAGGAAGCCGACGGTCGCGATGGTCGCCAGCCAGCCGGGCATGCCCCAGCGATAGCGCACCACGAAATAGGTGAGCACCGTGGTGATCAGCATCGTGAGTGTCACCGCGATGCCGTAGGCCGCCGCCATCGCCGAGGAGCTGCCGAAGCCGACGCAGGTCAGCACCACCGCCCCCAGCAGCAGCCAGTTCACCGCCGGGATGTAGATCTGCCCCTGCTCGCTTGCCGAGGTGTGCAGGATGCGCATGCGCGGCAGGTACCCGAGCTGGATCGCCTGGCGGGTGAGCGAATAGGCGCCGGAAATCACCGCCTGCGAAGCGATCACCGTGGCGACGGTGGCCACCGCCACCGCCGGCGCGAGCAACGGTTCGGGGAACATGCGGTAGAAGGGATTGGCCACAGCCTCCGGGACGCGCAGCAACAGGGCGCCCTGCCCGAGGTAGTTGAGTGCGAGCGCGGGCAGGACCAGTCCGGTCCAGGCCAGGCGGATCGCGCGGCGGCCGAAGTGGCCCATGTCCGCATACAGCGCCTCGGCGCCGGTGACGGCCAGCACCAGTGCGCCGACGGCGAGGAAGACCCCCGGTCCGCGCGCGAGCATGAAGGCCAGCGCCTGTCGCGGATCCAGCGCGAGCAGGATCTGCGGCGCCTGCGCGACCTGCCACGCACCGACCAGCGCGAGCATCACGAACCACACCACCACCGCCGGCCCGAACCAGCGCCCCACGGCGGCGGTGCCGCGCCGCTGCAGCAGGAACAGGCCGGCCAGGACGCCCAGCGAAACCGGCAAGACCCAGCGCTCCAGGCCCGGCGCCACGACGCCGATGCCCTCGACCGCGCTCATCACCGAGATCGCGGGGGTCAATACGCTGTCACCGTAGAACAGGCAGGCACCGAAGATGCCCAGCACCACCAGCGCGTGCTGCAGGCGCGGGCGGCTCGCCATGGTGTCGCGCACCAGCGCGAGCAGCGCCATGACCCCGCCTTCGCCCCGGTTGTCGGCCCGCAGGACCAGGGTGACGTACTTGAGGCTGACCACCAGCATGATCAGCCAGAACAGCGCCGAGGTCGCGCCGACGACGTTCTCCGGCGACAGCGGCACCGCGCCGGTGGAGGGCGAGAAGGTTTCCTTGACCGCGTACAGCGGACTGGTGCCGATGTCTCCGTACACCACGCCAAGGGCCGCCAGCGCGAGGGCGCCCGTCGTGCTTCTGCGGGGGGTGGAGGCCGTCATGGACGCGAACCGGTGGTGGAGAGGCCGGCTTTATCCGCGCAGGCGGATAAAAAACGCATATAGAAGGAGGCACGCGCCTGGCGGGCGGCGGCCACCGCCAGCGACCCGGTTTCGCCTACTCGTCGGCGAGCCGGTAGCCCACGCCCAGCTCGGTCAGCAGGTGGCGCGGCTCGGCCGGGTTGTCCTCGAGCTTGGCGCGCAGGTGGCCCATGTAGATGCGCAGGTAGTGCAGCTGGTCGATCTGCTCCGCGCCCCAGACCGTCGACAGCAGCTGGCGATGGGTCACCACGTGGCCCGGGCGGGACGCGAGGCAGGCCAGCAGCCGGTACTCGATCGGCGTCAGCCGCACGGGCTGGCCGTCGCGCTTCACCTCGCGCCGGTCCAGGTCGATGTCGAGCGCGCCGACGCGCAGCACCCGCGCGGGTGCCGGCACCAGCGCCGCACGCCGCAACATGGCGCGCATCCGCGCCAGCAGCTCGCCTGCCGAGAACGGCTTGGTCAGGTAGTCGTCGGCGCCCGCGTCGAGCGCGGCGATCTTCTGGTCCTCGTCGTGGCGGGCGGACAGCACCAGCACCGGCAGCGCCGCGAAGCGCGGGTCGGCGCGCAGTCGCGACACCAGCGCCACGCCGTCACCGTCCGGCAGCCCGAGGTCGAGGACCACCAGGCGCGGTGCCTGCGGCTCGGGGTTCGCGCCCAGCCGCGCCCAGCCCTCCTCGATGCCGCCGGCATGCAGCGGCCGGTAGCCCTGGGCCGACAACGTGGCCGAGACGAACTGCACCACGCCCGGATCGTCCTCGACCAGCAGGATCGCCTCGCCCCTCATCGCGGCGCGCCTTCGGCAGGGGCGGCCGCCGCCAGCGGCAGCTCGACCACGAACTCGGCGCCCGGCGCCGCGCGATGCGCCTCGATGCTGCCGCCATGCGCCTGCACCAACCGGCGGCACAGCGACAGGCCCAGGCCGGTCCCGTCCCGCGAGGCCGCGCTGCCGGCCGGTTCGAACAACCGCTGCAGATCGCCCGGCGGCAGGCCCTTGCCGTCGTCGCGCACCGCGATGCGCAGGCGGTCGTCCCGCTTCGTCACCTCGATCCCGACCCGCACGCCCGGGCCGCCATGGCGCAAGGCGTTGTCGACGAGGTTGGACATCACCTGCAGCACCAGTCCGGACTCGACCTGCACCGGCGGCAGGCCCGGCTCCGCGCGGGCCTCGAGCGCGGCATCCGGCCATCTGCGGCGCAGGCGCGCGATCGCGGCGCCCAGCAGCTCCTCCGGCGACTCCCATTGCGTGCGCAATCGCCAGGGCGGGGACGAGAACCTCGCCGACTGCAGGATGTTCTCGGCCATCGCCACCATGTCGCGCGCCTCGTGCTCGAGCCCTGCGAGCAGCGACGCGCGCTGCGCCGGCAGCAGGTCTGCATCCCGTTCGCGCAACAGGCTTGCGTTCCCGAGCAACACCGTCAGCGGCGTGCGCAGGTCGTGCGACAGGGACGCCAGCACCGCGTTGCGCTGGGCTTCGGCTTCGGCGCGCGCGCGCGCGGCATCGGCATCGGCCGCGATCGCGGCGCGCTCGAGGCGCTGCCCGACCAGTGCCGCGAGGGCACGCCACTGGCGCACGCGCGCCGCATCGGGCGCGGCCGAGGCCGTCCACGGCACCAGCCATGCGCCGATGGGCGCGGCATCGTTGAGCGGGGTGCACCAGAACTGCAGTGCAGGCCAGTCGGCGCATCCGGCGCCCAGCGGGCGTCGATGCTCCATCGCCCAGCGCGCCGCGCCCTCCTCGTCGCGGGCCGCCTCGCCGTCGGCGATGCGCCGCAACGCGCCGCCGCCGGTCGCCTGCAGGTACAACGCGCATCGCTCGTCCCGGTGCGCGCGCCACCACGCCACGGCCTGGCGGGCGATCGCATCCGGCCCCTGCTCCAGAGCCAGGACCGAAGCCAGCGCCGCCAGCTCGATCGCATCCCGGCCGCGCCGTTCCGCTTCGGCGCGCCGCCGCCGCAGCGAACCGACGAGCGCATTGAGCAGCAGCGACACCGCGAGCAGGACCGACAGCGTGAACCAGTACTCCACGCCATCCACCGCAAACGTATGCCGCGGCGGCACGAAGAAGAAGTTCAGCGCGGTGACCCCGAGCAACGAGGCCAGCACCCCGGCCCAGCGCGGCAGCCACGTTGCCGCGGCGATCACCGCGAGCAGGTAGGCCAGTGCCTTGGCGGCCTCGGAGACCTGCGTATCGAAGGCCATGCAGGCCGCAGTCGCAGCCGCCGGCAAGGCCAGCGCCGCGAAGGCGGCCGGCAGGCCGCGCAGGCCACCGCCGACGTCCCGCGAAGCTCGCGCGCCTTGCGCGGCACCACTCATCGCTGGACCGCGTCGAGGTACAGCCAGTGCCCGCGTTCGCGCACGAAACGGCTGTGTTCGCGCATGCGGACCACGCGGCCGCCACCGATGCGGTACCGGGCGACGAACTCCACTTCGGCGCGGTCGTCGCCGGTCACCGCGTGGCGCAATACCTCGAGCTTCAGCCAGGTCGGCTTCTCCGCGGCGGCCGCATCGAACGACAGGTCCGCCGGTCGCGTCGAGGCATGCCAGCTGCGCAGCAGGTAGGCCGCGTCCTCGCGCGCGTAGGCGCTGTAGCGCGCCCGCATCAGGGCTTCGGCGTCACCGGCCGCGCCGCCCGCGTGCAGCACCCCGCAGCAGGTGTCGTAGCCGCCGCCGCTGCCGCAGGGACACGCCGCCATCAGCGACGACCGTGGCCGGTCTCGATGAAGCGCAGGAACTCGGCGCGCGTGCGCGCATCCTCGCGGAACGTGCCGAGCATGGTCGAGGTGATCATGCTCACGCCGCGCTTGTGCACGCCGCGCGTGGTCATGCATTCGTGGCTGCCGTCGACCACCACGCCCACGCCGTGCGGCACCAGCGCGCGCTGGATGCAGCTGGCGATCTGCGCGGTCATCTTCTCCTGCACCTGGAAGCGCTTGGCATAGGCCTCGACCACGCGCGCCAGCTTGCTGATCCCCACCACCTTGCCGTCGGGCAGGTAACCCACGTGCACGCGGCCGATGATCGGCGCCATGTGGTGCTCGCAGTGGCTTTCGAACTCGATGTCGCGCAGCACGATCATCTCGTCGTAGCCGGCGACCTCCTTGAAGGTGCGCTCGAGGTATTCGTCGGCATCGAGCGCGTAGCCGCTGAACCATTCGGTATAGGCGTTGACCACGCGCTTGGGCGTGTCGAGCAGGCCCTCGCGCCCGGGATCCTCGCCGGCCCAGCGCAGCAGCGTGCGCACGGCGTCTTCCGCCTGCGCGCGCGGAACGCCGTTGCGTGCGTCGTCTTGATTGCTCACGTCCGGGGCCTGCCTGCGGGATCGGGCTGCCTATGGTAGCGCGGGCCCCGCCCCGGCCCTCGCCCGCAGGCGGAAGACGCCGCGCCGCACCTGCCGTTGCCCCGGCCCCGCCTGCGGGCGAGGGCCGCGGCAGGGTTGATCCGGCGCGCGCCTTTGGTGCGCCCGCATCCGCCTTCGGCACCTTCCCCCCGCAAGCGGGGGAAGGACTGGGTTTGCGCTCAACGCCGCCCGGCGATCCGCTCGCGCTCGGGCAGCACCTGCGGCCAGCCGCCGGCCAGCGCCTTGTACAGTGCGACCGCGCTGGCGACGCTGCGGGTACGGCCCTCGGCGAAGGCGTCCTGCGCCTGCAGCTGCACGCGCTCGGCGTCGAGCACCTCGAGCAACCCCGAGGCGCCGGCCTCGAAGCGCGTGCGCGCCAGCCGCGCGGCCTGCGCGGCGTCGAGTGCGGCGCGTTCGAGGTGCGCATCCTCCACCCGCGCGCGCGAATGCCCGACCAGCGCGTTCTCGGTCTCCTCCAGCGCCAGCAGCACCACCTGCTGGTAGCGCGCCAGTTCGCCTTCGGCATCGGCATTGGCGGCCGCGATGCGCGCACGCACGCGACCGGCGTCGAGGAACGACCAGTCGATGCCGAGCGCAACGATGCGCGTTTCGCTGTCGCGCTCGAACAAGGCGTTGCCGGCGATCGCCTGGCTGCCGACCAGGCCGCCGAGCGTGAAGCGCGGATACAGGTCGGCGGTGGCCACGCCGATGCGGGCCGTGGCCGCATGCAGGCGTGCTTCGGCAGCGGCGATGTCGGGCCTGTCGCGCAGCAGCTCGCCGGGCGTGCCGGCATCGATGCGCGGCGGCAGCGCGGGCAGCGGCGCCTGCGCCGCCAGCGCGTCGACCAGGGCGGTCGGATCGCGCCCGACCAGCACGGCGAGGCGGTGCATCGCCACCTGCTGGCGCGCGTCCAGCGCCGGGATGCGCGATGCGGTGGTGTCGAGCTGCGCACGCGCGCGGGCGGTATCGAAGTCGGTGCCGGCGCCGGCATCGAGGCGCGCCTGCACCAGGTCGAGCGTGCGCTGCTGGTTGTCCCGGTTGGCACGGGCCACGCGCAGGCGTTCCTGCGTGCCGCGCAGGTCGACGTAGGTGCGCGCAACCTCGCCGGCGATCGCGACCTGCAGCGCGCGCAGGTCGGCGGCACTGGCGGCGGTCTCCGCGCGGCCGGCCTCGATGCCGCGACGCACGCGGCCGAACAGGTCGAGCTCCCAGCCGGCGACGATGCCGGCACTCCACTGCTCGCCATCGCGCGCTCCACGCGCGGTGCCCGGTGCCTGGTCGGCGCTGCGGCGCACGTCCGCCGCTTCGGCCTGTGCGGTGATCGCCGGCAATGCGTCGAAACGCGCACCGCGCAACAGGGCGTTGGCGCGGTCGTAGCGCGCCAGCGCGATGCGCAGGTCGTGGTTGGCCTGCAGAGCCTCGTCGACCAGCAGGGTCAACTGCGGGTCGCCCAGCCCCTGCAGGAAGGCGTCGTCGATTGTCGGGGCTTCGGCCGCCGTCGCCTGCGGCGGCAACGCCGACACCGACGAGAATGTCGCCGGCACCGCCATCGACGGGCGCACGTGGTCGGGCCCGACCGCGCACGCCGTCACCAGCGCCGTCGCCAGCAGCGTCGTGGCGAAGCGCATCACCACGGCAGCGCCTGGTCGAAGTAGAAGAAGCCGCCGGTGGGGCCGTCGTCGTCGATCAGCGCCAGGCGCACGCTGGTGCGCGCGCCCTCGGGCACGGACAGCTCGCCGCGCTGCTCGTCGCCGGACTTGTTCATCTCGGTCTGCACGTAGCCCGGGTGCAGCGTGTTGACCTTGATGCCGCTGTCCTTCAGCTCGTGCGCCAGGTGGATCGTCCATGCGTTCACCGCGCTCTTGGAGACGTTGTAGGACGGCACGCCCTTGAACGCGTAGATGAAGGATGCCGGGTTCTGGTGTTCGGACAGGGAGCCGAGCAGGCTGGACACGTTCACGATGCGACCCGCCGCGGACTTGCGCAGCAGCGGCAACAGCGCCTGCGTGGTCTCGATCACGCCGAACAGGTTGGTGTCGAAGGTCTTGCGCCAGGTGTCGAGCGACTGGCCGGACACGCCCTTGGTGGCGTCGTCGGCGATGATGCCGGCGTTGTTGACCAGGATGTCGAGCCGGCCGTGGCGCTGTTCGATCTCCTGCGCGGCGGCGGCGATGGTGGCGGGGTCGGTCACGTCGAGCACGATCGCTTCGACCGGCAGGCCCTGCGCCTGAAGCGTCAGCGCGGCCTCGACCGCGCGCTCGCGGTTGCGGCCGGCCAGCAGCACGTGCACGCCGTTCTCGGCCAGCTGCTTCACGGTCTCGAAACCGATGCCACGGGTGGCGCCGGTGACCAGCGCGATCTTCGATGCGGAGTTCATGTCGTTGTCCTTTGTTTCAGGGGATGCCGGGGATCACAGGGCGCGTCCCCGGCGGGATGGGTCAATCATGCGCCGCGGCCGGCACCGGGCCATGCGACACCAGCGGACGGTTGGCCAGCTTGCGCAAGGCGACGTAGAACACCGGGGTCAGGAACAGGCCGAAGGCGGTGACGCCGAGCATCCCGGCGAACACGGTGATGCCGGTGACCGAGCGCACCTCGGCGCCGGCGCCGGTGGACAGCACCAGCGGCACCGTGCCGGCAATGAAGGCCACCGAGGTCATCACGATCGGGCGCAGGCGCAGGCGGCAGGCTTCCAGCGCGGATTCCACGATGCCCTTGCCCTGCAGCTCAAGCTCGCGCGCGAACTCGACGATCAGGATCGCGTTCTTGCAGGCCAGCCCCATCAGCACCACCAGGCCCACCTGCACGAACACGTTGTTGTCGCCGCCGGTCAGCCACACGCCGAACAGCGCGGCCAGCAGGGTCATCGGCACGATCAGGATCACCGCCAGCGGCAGCGTCCAGCTTTCGTACAGCGCCGCCAGCACGAGGAAGGCGAGCAGCACCGCCAACGGGAACACCACCAGCGCCGCCTTGCCCTGCGTGGCCTGCTGGAAGCTGAGGTCGCTCCAGCCGATGCCCATGCCGGTCGGCAGCACCTGCTGCGCCAGCTCGGTCACCTGCGCCATCGCCTCGCCCGAGGACAGCACGCGCGGATCGGCCTCGCCCAGCAGGTCGGCCGCCGGATAGCCGTTGAAGCGGATCACCGGGTCCGGCCCGTAGGTCTGGCGCACGTCGACCATCGCGCCGATCGGCACCATGTCGCCGGCCGCATTGCGCGTGTGCAGGTTGGCGATGTCCTCGACGTCGTCGCGGAAGGGGCCGTCCGCCTGCGCGATCACCTGCCAGGTGCGGCCGAACATGTTGAAATCGTTGACGTAGGCCGAGCCGAGGTAGACCTGCAGCGTCTCGAACAGGTCGGTGAGCGGCACGCCCTGCGCCTTGGCCTTGACCCGATCCACTTCCGCATCGAGCTGGGGCACGTTGGCCTGGTAGCTGGTGATCGGGTAGCCCAGGCCCGGCGTCTGCACCGCCGCGCCCTGGAACGCCTGCACCGCGCTTTGCAGTTCACCGTAGCCCAGGCGCGTGCGGTCCTCGACGAACAGCGA
Organism: Pseudomonadota bacterium; assembly: GCA_020161335.1. Taxonomy (GTDB): domain Bacteria; phylum Pseudomonadota; class Gammaproteobacteria; order Xanthomonadales; family Xanthomonadaceae; genus Luteimonas. The sequence goes on along the minus strand of JAIUOJ010000005.1, from coordinate 8,672 downwards.
CCAGCCCGAACCGTTGCCCAGCCCCTGGATCGGCGGCGGCATGAAGGCAAAGGTGAAGCCTTCCTGGATCGACGCGAACTTCTGGTTGAGTTCCGCGGTGATCGCTTCCGCGCTGCGCGCGCGTTCGGAGAAGGGCTTGAGGGTGAAGAACACCACGCCGTTGTTGGGGGTGTTGGTGAACTGCAGCGGGTTGAGGCCGGGAAACGCCACCTCGCTCTCCACGCCCTCGACCTCCTTCGCGATCGCGGCCATGCGCCTGAGCACCGCATCGGTGCGCTCGATCGACGCGCCTTCCGGCATCTTCACCCCGGCGATCAGATAGAGCTTGTCCTGCACCGGGATGAAGCCCGCCGGGACCGTCCTGAACATCAGCGCGGCGCCGGCCAGCAGCACGAGGTAGACCACGAACACCGCGCCGCGGCGACCGAGCGAGCGCGACACCGCGTGTTCGTAGCGCTGCGAGCTGCGCTTGAAGAAGCGGTTGAACGGACGGAACAGCCATCCGAACAGGCGGTCGATCAGGCGCGACGGCGCGTCCTTTTCCGCGCCGTGCGGGCGCAGCAGCTTGGCCGCCAGCGCCGGCGACAGGGTCAGCGAATTGATCGCGGAGATCACGGTCGAGATCGCGATGGTGACCGCGAACTGCTTGTAGAACTGCCCGGTGACCCCGGTCAGGAACGCCATCGGCACGAACACCGCGCACAGCACCAGCGCGATCGCGATGATCGGCCCGGAGACCTCGCGCATCGCCAGGTGCGCGGCCTCGAGCGGCGTCTGCCCGGCCTCGATATGCCGCTCCACGTTCTCCACGACCACGATGGCGTCATCGACCACGATGCCGATCGCCAGGACCAGGCCGAACAGGGTCAGCGTGTTGATCGAGTAGCCCAGCAGGTACAGCGCGGCGAAGGTGCCCACCACCGACACCGGCACCGCCAGCAGCGGGATGATCGACGCGCGCCAGGTCTGCAGGAACAGGATCACCACCAGCACCACCAGCAGCGTCGCTTCCAGCAGCGTGGTGATCACCGACTTGATCGAGTCGCGCACGAAGATCGTGGTGTCGTAGATCGACTGGATCTCCACGCCCGGCGGCAGCATCGGCCGCAGCTCGTCCATCTTCGCGACCACCGCGTCGCGGATGTCGAGCGCGTTGGCGCCAGGCGCCTGGAAGATGCCGATGGCGGCGGCGTTCTTGCCGTCCAGCCGCGCGCGCAGCGTGTAGTCGCCGGCCGCCAGCTCGATCCGGGCGACGTCGGACAGGCGCACGATCTCGCCGCCGGCACCGCTCTTGAGCACGATCGCACCGAATTCATCGACGCTCTCCAGCCGGCCCTTGGCATTGATCGGCAGCAGGAAGTCGCTGCCGTTGGGCATCGGTTCGGCGCCGAGCTGGCCGGCCGAGACCTGCACGTTCTGTTCGCGCACGGCGCGCAGCACGTCGCCGGCGGTGAGCCCGCGCGAGGCAACCTTGTCCGGATCCAGCCACAGCCGCATCGCGTAGTCGCCGCCGCCGAACAGCTGGGCGTCGCCCACGCCCGGGATGCGCGCAAGTTCGTCCTTGACGTGCAGGCGCATGTAGTTGCGCAGGTACAGCGAGTCATAGCGGCCGTCGCTGGAGGTCAGGTGCACCACCATCAGGAACACCGGCGACTGCTTCTGCGTGGTCACGCCCTGGCGGCGCACGTCCTCGGGCAGGCGCGCGAGCGCCTGCGACACGCGGTTCTGTACCTTGACGGTGGCCTCGTCGGGATCGGTGCCGGGGCGGAAGGTGACGGTGAGCTGCAGCACGCCGTCGGAGCCGGCGACGGACTTGACGTACATCATGTCCTCGACGCCGGTAATCGCTTCCTCCAGCGGCGTCGCCACCGTTTCGGCGATCACCTTGGGATTGGCGCCCGGGTACACCGTGCGCACCACCACCGACGGCGGCACCACTTCGGGGTACTCGCCGATCGGCAGCAGCGGGATGGAGATCAGGCCGGCGGCGAAGATCACGATCGACAGCACGGCGGCGAAGATCGGCCGGTCGATGAAGAATCTGGAGAAATCCATGGTCGAGGTCCTGTGCAGCCGGGTCGCGATCGCCGCGCGGTGCGCGGCCAAGGGAAGAGATTCCGGCCCGGCGGCCTCCCGCTTCCGGGGAAAGAAGCGTGGGGGAGGCCGTCGGCCGGACGGGCCGGAGGGAGCGGCCCGGGGGAGCTTTCGCGGTCCTTGTGGTGTCATCTCGAGCGCAGCGGGAGATCTTTGTCCCCGCTTCGGGTCGTAGATCCCTCGCTACGTTCGGGATGGCATCTTTCAGGAGACCGTCGCTGGATCAGTTGTTCGCGACAGGGGCAGCGGTCGAGCCGGCGGCCGCTACGTGCTGTGCGTCGTTCGTCGCACGCGCCATCGCCACCGACTTCGGCGCCACCGGCATGCCCGGCATGAACACCTTCTGCAGGCCGCTGACCAGCACCTGGTCGTCCGCGGCCAGTCCCGCGCGCACCACGCGCAGGCCGTCGATCATGCGACCCAGCTGCACGTCGCGGCGCTGCGCGGTGTTGTCGGCGCCCAGCACGTAGACGTACTTGCGGTCCTGGTCGGTGAGCACCGCCTTGTCGTCGACCAGCAGCGCGTCGAACTGGCCGCTGCCTTCCAGCTGCACGCGCGCGAACAGGCCCGGCGTGAACTGGCGGTCGGGATTGCGCAGCACCGCGCGCGCGCGGATCGTGCCGGTCGCCGGGTCGACGCGGTTGTCCACGAAGTCGACGGTGCCGGCGTGCGGATGGCCGTCCTCGCCGGCCAGTCCGACGCGCACCGGGTTGTCGCTGGCCGCGCGCGTGCCGTCGCGGGCGAGCCGGTTGTAGCGCAGCCAGGTCTGTTCGTCGGCCTCGAAGTACACGTGCACCGGGTCCTGCGAGACCACGGTGGTCAGCAGCGTGCCGTCGGCCTGGGCGAGGTTGCCGCTCGTCACCAGCGCGCGTCCGGCGCGACCGTCGATCGGCGAGCGCACTTCGGTGAACTGCAGGTCCAGTCGCGCGGCGGCGACCGCGGCTTCCGCGGCACGCACCGCGGCGTTGCCCTGCGCGGTGGCGGCGTTGCGCGTCTCGAACTCCTCGCGCGAGATGGCGCGTGCCTCGACCAGGGCCTGCGCGCGCGTGTTCTGCGCCTGGGCCAGCTTGGCTTCGCTGCGCGCGCGTTCGAGCTGCGCCTGCGCCTGGTCCAGCGCGGCGCGATACGGCCGCGGGTCGATCACGAACAGCAGGTCGCCCTTGCGCACGTCCTGGCCTTCCTCGTAGGCCACGCGCTGCACGTAGCCGCTCACGCGCGGGCGCAGGTCGACGGTCTCGACCGCGCTGACGCGGCCGGTGAAGTCGTCCCATTCGCGCACCGGCTTGGCCACCACCTGGGCCACGCTCACTTCCGGCGCGGCCGGCGCGGCATCGCCGGGCGAGGCGTTGCTGCTGCAGGCGACCGCGAGCGCGGTGGCGAGCAGCACGGGGACGAGACGGACGAGACCCGCGCCCGTCATCGATCGGATGGCATGTTCAGCAGTGTTCATCGTGGAAGCTTCCGGGAGGCGTGGGGGAGGCGATGGAATCGAGCAGCGCACGCGCGGCGCGCAGGTCGCGCGCGGGCAGGACCGCGCTGCCGGCGACCTGGCGATGGCGCACGCGGCGCGACGACGGCATGCGGCGCGGGGCGCCGTCGGTGGCGTAGTCGACGACGGCGGGCGCGACGCCCTGGCGCGCATCGGCGAGCAGGGCAAGCACGCGGCGTCCGAGCGACAGCGCCTGTGGCGACGCGGGCGCGCCAGGCGTGGCGGCGACGTGCAGCGGCGCGTCGAGCGACAGCAACTGCACGCGCAGGCCATGCCGCGCCGCTTCGTCGTGCAGCACGCGCGCCATCATCCGCAGCGCCGCGGCCGCGATCGAGCAATGGCCGTAGCCGGCCCAGGGATAGGTGCCGCCAGGCCCGCCCACCAGCACGTAGCCGGCAGCATCGGGCGGCAGCAGCGGGAACAGGTGGCGCGCGGCGAACAGGTGCGGCAACAGGTCCTCGTCGAGCGTGCGCTGCAGGACCTCGGCCGGCTCGTCGATCAGGCGGCCGCAGGCGTGCGTGCCGGCGAGTCCGGCGACGACGCCGTCCACCGCCACGTCGAACGTGCGCAGCCGCCCGGCCAGGGCCGCGGCATCGGCATCGCTGGCGATGCGCGCCGGCAGCGTGGCCAGGGCCGCGCCGGGATGCGCGTCGGCCAGCGCCCGCAGTGCATCGGCGTCCTCGGCGACCGCCACCAGCGGGCGCCCGGCCTCGACCAGGGCCTGCACCACGCCGCGACCGGCGGCGCCGGTGGCACCCAGCACGACCACGGCGCGGCCGATCGTCCCGGAATCGATTATCCCGGTCACGGGAAAGATTCTCCCGTGAACGGGACACTGCGGCTGGCGCGGGCCGCCGCGAACACCCGATCGGACAGCCGCAGCAGGGCCGGCATGGCGACCGCGGTGACCGCTGCGGCGAGCAGCCAGGTGAGCAGGGCGCCGGGCGCAAACCATTGATTCAACAGCAGCGCGGCCAGCGCAAGCACGTCGGCGGCCAGCAACAGCACGAGGCTCGCATAGGACAGGTGGCGACGGGGAGCGGCACGCATGGCGGGGATCTCGCGGGGCAGTGGGGGGCAAGATACGCCGCGAAACGGGACTTGATTAGTCCGGAATTCAGGGAATAATTGTCCAGCACGTGGGCCAATCGGCCTACCTCCCCTGGAGCCCCTCATGACGCACGACCTCAACGACACCCTGATCTTCGTCAAGGTGGTCGAGCACGGAAGCTTCATCGGCGCGGCCAAGTCGCTGCGCCTGCCCAAGACCACCGTCAGCCGCAAGGTGCAGGAACTCGAATCGCGTCTCGGCGCGCAGCTGCTGCATCGCACGACCCGCAAGCTCGGGCTCACCGAGGCCGGCAACGTCTACTTCGAACATTCGCAGCGCATCGCGCGCGACCTCAACGAAGCCGAGAGCGCGGTGAGCCAGCTGCAGGCCGGCCCGCGCGGCTGGCTGCGCTTCACCGCACCCTATTCGATCGGCATCGACAAGATCGCGCCGCTGCTCGGCGAGTTCCACGCGCGCCATCCCGAAGTGCGCGTGGAGATGCTGCTGTCGAACGAGCCGCTGGACCTCATCGGTGGCGAGATCGACGTCGCGCTGCGCTTCGGCGAACTGCCCGACTCCACCTTCGTGGCGCGCAAGCTGGGCACGCTCGCGATCCAGGTCTATGCCGGCAGCGCCTACATCGCGCGCTATGGCGAGCCGCTGCATCCGGACGAGCTGCAGTACCACCGCACGCTGGCGATGCCGAAGAACCGCAACGGCAACGGCTATGCGTTCTTCCTCGACGACGGCAACGGGCGCAAGCCCTTCACCATCAACCCGATCCTGGTGGCCAACGACCCGGCCGCGCTCAAGGGCGCCCTGCTGTGCGGCGAAGGCCTGATCGTGGCCGCCGACGTGATGGTCAAGCCGTTCGTCGAACAGGGGCTGGTCAAGCGCGTGCTGGCGGGCTGGACCGGCGGCGAGTACGAGCTCAACGCCGTGTTCCCGCGCGGCCACGGCCAGTCGCCGAAGGTGCGCGCATTCGTCGATTTCCTGCTGGAGCGCTTGAACCTCGAGATCGACTACATGAGCACGCACTGTCCGCTGATGGCGGGCACCTGCGGCCAGGGCAGCGCGCACGACGCCGAGGCCGATGACGCCGCCGACGCCGAGGCGCAGGCCGACATCGCCACCGGCAAGCGCATCCTGGAGACCGTCACCGGCGGCTGACCCACGGCGCTTCGGCGCGCGCCGCGCAATGCGCGCGCGCCCCGCGCCGTCGCATGCGCCGCTACACTCCCCCGTCCCTGCACGGGTTGGCGCGCCATGACCAGCGAAACACCTTCCACCACGCCCCTGGCCGGCGACGGCCCGGCCACGGGCGGCCGCATCGCGTTCGAGCGCCTGCGCGAGCGCACCGACGAACTCGAGCTGATCATCTCCGGCCTGCTCGCGTTCGCGCTGCTCACCGCGCCGGGCCGCATCTTCGAGGCCTGGGCGCGCAACAGCGTGCACGTCGACGGCGTGTTCGACACCGTGCTGCAGTTCGCGTTCCTGATCGGCGTGGGGCTGTGCTACTCGCTGGCGTTCGCCTTCATCAGCCACCTCGCCATCCGCGGCTACTGGGTCGGCCTGATCGGATTGAAGTCGACCTTCCCCGACGGCATCCGCTGGGACAAGGTGCCGCTGATGGGCCCGGTCTCGCGCCCGTTCTACGAGAAGATCGTCGGCGACCTCAGCGGCGCGATCGACCGCGCCGACCGTGCGGCCTCGATCCTGTTCGCCATGACCATCCTGGTCGCGCTGCTGATGGCGTGGATGGGTGTGCTGGTGGTCGCCGGTTCGCTGCTGTGCGGGCTTGTCGGCTCGCTGTTCGAGGACAGCGAACGCGCCACCGGCATCGCGCTGCTGGCGACCTACGTGCTGTTCATGGTGCTCACCATGGCGCCGCTGATGGTCGAGAAGCTGGTGGTGCGCCGGCAGAAGTCGGGGCGGCCATCGCCGGCGCTGTCGAGGCTGGCGCTCGTGCTGCTGCGGGTGGTGGGCTTCATCATCCCCCAGCGCCTGATCTCGCCGGTACAGCTCACGCTGCAGAGCAACCTGCCCAGCCGTGGCTTCATGGCGGTGTATTTCCTGGTGATCATGCTGGCGATGTTGTTCGGCGGCGTGCAGGTGGTGAACTCGGCGAGGTTCTCGATGCTCAACCGCTACGTCGTCGTGACCGGCGAGGCGGTCGACCACGGCATGCTCGGCGCGCACTACGAGTCGATGCGCTCCGAGCACGACGTGCTGCTGCGGGTGCCGATGATTCCGTCCGACCGCATCTCGGAGGCCTACCTGCGGCTGTTCATCCCGCATCGCCCGAAGATCGACAACCTGCTCGCGCGCGAGCGCTGCCCGGCGCTGGCGCACGGCGACAACCTCGCCAGCGGCCCCGACGCCGCGCGCCGGGCGGTCGAGTGCATGGCGGCGCTGTGGACGGTGACGCTCGACGGACAGCCGGTGGCGCTGGACGATTTCGTCCCGATCGAGCGCCGCGAGCTCGGGCTGCGCGGCGTCGTCGGCTACCTGCCGCTCGCCGCGCTGCCGCCGGGCCGCCACGACCTGCGCCTGGCGTGGAACGGGCAGGACGGCGGGGCCAGCGGCATGATGCGCAAGCGCGAGTACCGGATCCCGTTCTGGTTCACGCCCGGGATCGAGCTGGCGGTGCCGCCGGCGCCGTAGCGGGCGCGGCGCGTCGGCGACGGCGGCTATGGCCGCAGCAGCACCTTGCCGTTGCGCCCGGGGCGCAGGCTTTCGGCCGCGGCCTGTGCCACGTCTTCCAGCGGGTAGATCGCGTCGACCGGCAGGCGGAGCTCGCCGTTCGCGGCGCGCTGGATCAGTTCGCCGACCAGGCGTCGCTTGTCGGCCACCGACATCTCGCGGCTGACCTTGCTGCCCCAGAAGCCCTTGACCGTGGCGTGCTTGAAGATCATCTCGCCCGGCGGGACCAGCATCGCCTCGCCGCCCATCGCGCCGAACGACACCAGCGTGCCGTCGTTGCCGAGCAGCGACATCAGGTCCGCGCTGGCCTGCCCGCTCACCGAATCCACCGCCGCGCGGGCGCCGGCCTCGCCCAGGATCGCACGCGCGTCGCGCTTCCACTCCGCGGCGTCGGTCGACACCACGTGCCCGATGCCCAGCGCCGCCATCTCCGCGACCGCGGCCGCGCGGCGCACCAGGCTCAGCACCGGGATGCCGCGCGCCGCCGCCAGCATCGCCAGGGTCTTGCCGACGGCACCATTGGCCGCGTTCTGCACGATCCACTGCCCCGGCTCGACCGACAGGAACTCCAGCAGCATCAGCGCGCTGAGCGGCATCGCGACCAGCTGCGCGGCAACCTCGTCGGGGATGGCCTCCGGCATCGGGATCACCATGCGCGCCGGCGCGGTGAACGCCTCCGCCCACGTGCCGCGCCCGGAGGCCGCATTCACGCGCTGGCCCAGCGCGAGGCCTTCGACGCCTTCGCCCAGCGCGTCAATCACGCCCAGGCCTTCGCTGCCGCCGATCGCGGGCAGGGTCGGCTTGTAGCCGTACTGGCCGCGCACCGTCCACAGGTCGTGGTTGTGGATCGGCGCGAGGCGCGTGCGGATGCGGACTTCGCCCGGACCGGGTTCGGGCACCGGCCTGTCATCGGCGACGAGGACCTCGGCCGGTTCGCCGAACGTGTGGTGCACTGCGCTGCGCATGGGAGGCTCCGGGAACGTGATGCGCGCATGATCGCACCTGCGCGCTCCGGCGCGGGATGCGTGGCCGGGACGCGCCGTCCTACGCCATCGCCTTCGGTGCGCCCATGTTGCCGCGGCTGTACTGCCCGGAGCGGTCGAAGCAGCAGGCGCGCCGCTTGCCGGACGCAAGCATGTCGCAGGCGCTGGTGATGCGCTTCACGCGCGTCTCCGCCCGCTTGCCCGAGGTGATCCAGTGGAGCCAGTCGCGGCGCGCCAGCGCGGTGATGTCCCGCCAGGTCGCGAGCGCGGCGGGATGTGCCGCGAGCGCCTTGCGCACGTCGGGCGGCACGTCCGGTTCCGGTTCCTCGGCGACCGGTGCGATCTCCAGCGC
>JAIUOJ010000004.1 GCA_020161335.1 Pseudomonadota bacterium | reverse complement strand
GTGAGGGTGTAGCTGAGGTAGACCTTCTCGGCGGTGTTGACCCAGACCACCGAGGGCACGCCGTCGCGCAGTTCGACCCCGCCGCCGTCGACGTTCACCACGTAGCCGGCGCGCATCCAGTCGGGACGGTGCTCGAGCAGCCACTGGATGCCGTTGTCGACGCCGTCCTCCTCGCCCGCGGTCAGCGCCAGCACGTAGTCGCCGCGCGGCACGACGCCCTCGCGATGCAGGCGCAGCAGGGCTGCCACCAGCGCCGCCGCGCCGCCCTTGATGTCCATCGTGCCGCGGCCGTAGAAGTAGCCGTCGCGTTCGGTCAGGACGTAGGGATCGACGGTCCAGTCCTCGCGCAGCGCCTCGACCACGTCGAGGTGCGCGATCAGCAGCACCGTTTCGCGCGCACCGCTGCCGCGCAGGCGCACGACCAGGTTCTGCGTGCGCGGTCCGGCGCCCACCACGTCCACGTCACCGGCGGGAAAGCCGGCGTCGAGGAAGCGCTGCGCCAGCCGTTCCGCCGCGACCGTGGTGCTGCCGTGCGCGGGCGTGGTGTCGATCCCGACCAGCTCCCGCAGCACGGCATGGCCCAGGCTGCGCTGCTGCGCCTGGGCGGTGGCCACGCCGTCCTGCGCGAATGCACCTGCGCAGCAGGCCAGCAGCACGACGGGCAGGCAGGCACGGCGCATGGACTTCCCCGGGACGGGCGCGGATGCGCCGGTCGGCAACATAGCAGACGCGCATCGGTTGACGCCGGCGGCCACCACCGCCTCCAATGCGCGCACGCCATCGCGCGACGGGGACCCCATGGGACGTGCCACCTGCCTGCTGCTGGGCTTGCTGCTGGCGCTGCCCGCGTCGGCGTCACGCGCCGACGACACCCGGTTCGGCCCGGCCGACCTGGTGCGCATCGCCGACCTCGGTGAACCGACCTTTTCGCCCGACGGCCGCGACCTGGCCTACGTGGTCTCCAGCGCCAACCTGGACGCGGACCTGTCGCAGTCCGACCTGTGGCGCGTCGGCAGCGACGGCCAGCGGCGCATGCGCCTGACCGACACGCCCCAGTCCAGCGAATGGCGGCCGCAATGGCGCCGCGACGGTCGCGCGATCCTCTTCCTCTCCGACCGCAAGCACCACTCGCGCCAGGACGACGCCGACGCGACGACCCAGGTCTGGACCATGCCGGCGCGCGGCGGCCGTGCGCGACGCATCACCGGCTTCGCCGACGGCGTCGAGGATTTCGCGCTGTCGCCGGACGGCACGCGCCTGGTGGTGGTCGCGCGCGACCCCCAATTCCCGGCGGGCACGCCCGCACCGATCAACCCGCCACCGATCGTCACCGAACGCCTGCAGTTCAAGGAGGACGGCGCCGGTTACCTCGACCACCGCCGCCTGCACCTGCACCTGGTCGACATCGCCAGCGGCGACGTGGTGCAGCTCACCGACGGCGCGCACGACGAGCAACTGCCGGCGTGGTCGCCCGACGGCACGCGCATCGCCTACGTCGGCAAGCGCGGCGACGATCCCGACCGGCACCTCGACTTCAACCTGTTCGTGGTCGAGGCGCGGGCGGGCGGGCGCGAGCGCCAGCTCACCACCTTTCCCGGCCCCGACCTCGATCCGGACTGGGAAAGCCGCCCGGACTGGAGTCCCGACGGTCGCCGCATCGCCTACCTGCAGGGCGGCGAACCGCGCTGGCTGTACTACGCGCCGCCGCGGCTGGCGATCGTCGACGTCGACAGCGGCGCCACCACCCTGCCGGCGCCGGTGGACCACTGGATGTACAAGCCGCGCTGGTCTCTCGACGGCGACAGCGTGCTGGTGCTGGTCGAACACAGCCTGGCCACGCACGTTTCGCGCATCGACATCGGCGACGGCACGATCACGCCGCTGACGCAGGGCGCGCGCTTCGACGCCGACTTCGCCGTGTCCGGCGATGGCCGCATCGCGCTGCTCGGCGGCACCGACCGCCATCCCCACGACATCGCGATCCTCGACGCCGCCGGACCGCGGCGCGTCGCCGACCACAACGCGTGGCTCGACGGCAGGCGGCTGGCGTCGACCGAACCCGTCGCGTTCGACAGTGCCGACGGCACGCGGATCGAAGGCCTGCTGGTGCGTCCGGTCGACGCCGGCCCCGGCCCGTGGCCGACGATCCTGCGCGTGCACGGCGGGCCGGTGTACCAGTTCAGCCACGAATTCATGGCCGACTGGCAGGTGTACGCGACCCACGGTTATGCCGTGCTGGCGGTGAATCCGCGCGGCAGTTCGGGGCGCGGCTTCGACTTCGCGAAGGCGATCTTCGCCGACTGGGGCCGCCTCGACACCCAGGACCTGCTGGCCGGGATCGACCACCTGGTTGCGCGCGGCATCGCCGACCCGCAGCGGCTGGGCATCGGCGGCTGGAGCTACGGCGGCATCCTCACCGACGCGGTGATCGCGCGCGATGCGCGCTTCAAGGCGGCGATCAGCGGCGCTGGCGTGGCCAACGTGTACGGCACCTGGGGCCACGACCAGTACATCCGCGAGTACACGCTGGAACTGGGCACGCCCTGGGCGAACGGCGCCACCTACGACCACAACAGCGCGCCGTTCCTGCACGCCGACCGCATCCGCACGCCGACGATGTTCCAGTGCGCCGAACGCGACTTCAACGTGCCCTGCATCGGCGCCGAACAGATGTACCAGGCGCTGCGCGTGCTCGGCGTGCCGACCCAGCTGGTGGTGTATCCCGGCGAACACCATGGCCTGTCGGTGCCCAGCTACCTGCGCGACCGCATCGAGCGCAACCTCGCCTGGTACGACCGCTTCCTGCGGGCGACCGCACCGCCCTGAGTTGTGCCACGATCACGGCGAGCTTCCGCGAGGGACACGATGATGCGCACCCCCTGGTTCGGCCTGTTCGCCCTGTCCGTCGCGCTATCGGCAATACCCGCCGCTGCTGCGGACGAGGCCGGTTCCGTGGAGCTGGTGATCCGCGCCGGCCGCGTGGTCGATGTCGAGAGCGGCAAGGTGCTGCACGACCAGCAGATCATCATCGGCAATGGCCGCATCCACCGCATCTGCGCGGGCCTGTGCGTGCTCACCACCGATACGCCGATCCTCGACTGGTCGCACTACACCGTCGTGCCCGGGCTGATGGACATGCACACGCATATTGCCGACGAAGGCCCCTACGCCGACCCCGCCACGCCGCTGCGCAGCACGGCCACGCGCGACGCCTTCATCGGCGCGCGCAACGCCGCGGCGACGTTGCGCGCGGGATTCACCACCGTGCGCGACGTGGGCGTGTACCGCAGCTTCGCTGACGTGGCCCTGCGTGATGCGATCAACGCCGGCCTCGTCCCGGGTCCGCGCATGTTCGTCGCCGGCGCCTACATCACCATCCCGCAGGGCGGCGGCGAGATCACCGGCGTTCCGGACGACATGGTCGTCGGCGAGGAATTCCGTGGCGGCGTCGTCGCTGACGATCCGGCCCAGGTGCGGGCGCGCGTGGACGCACTGTTCGCGCACAAGGTGGATTTCATCAAGTTGATCGCCACCGGTGCGGTCCTGGCCGCGGGCACCGAGCCGGGCGAGCCGGAGTACGGCGAGGCCTCGATCCGCGCCGCGGTGGAGGCCGCCGCGCGCCATGGCAGCTTCGTGGCCGCGCACGCGCACGGCGCGGAGGGCATCAAGCGCGCCGTGCGCGCGGGCGTGCGTACGATCGAGCATGGTTCGCTGATCGACGACGAGGGCCTCTCGCTGATGAAGCAGCATGGCACCTGGCTGGTCGCCGACATCTACAACGGCGACTACATCGACACCGTCGGCCGCGCCGATGGCTGGCCGGCGGAGGTCTTGCGCAAGAACCTCGAGACCACCGACGCGCAGCGCCGGGGCTTCCGCAAGGCGGTCGCCGCCGGGGTCAACATCGCCTATGGCACGGACTCGGGCGTGTATCCGCATGGCGACAACGCACGCCAGTTCGCCTACATGGTCCGCTTCGGCATGACGCCGCTTCAGGCGCTGCAATCGGCGACGCTCGGCGCGGCGAAGCTGCTCGGGCGCGAGGCCGACCTCGGCTCGATCGCCGTCGGCAAGGTGGCCGACCTGGTGGCCGTGGATTGCGACCCGCTGGCCGACGTGGAATGCCTGCGCCGCGTGCGTGGCGTGGTCAAGGACGGCAAGAAGGTGCCGTTGGATTAGGGCCCGCCGCGCGGACGCACGCCGCGGCGTCATTGCTCCGCTGCGTATCGACAGGCGCGCCGTCACGCGTCCTTGCCGCGCACGCCCGCGCGGCGGTTGCGAGATGCGCCGTGAGCGTCAACAGGCCCTGGGAAGCGATTTCACCTGCCCTTCTCCCGTCCACCGGAGAAGGTGGCGCGAAGCGCCGGATGAGGGCGTCGTTCGCACACGCGCAGCACCCTCCCCTCCGCCCCTTGGGTGCGCCCTCGCTGAAGGGCGCAATGCGCCGTGAAACGGCGGAAGGATCACGCCCGGTCACGCGCCCTGCGACAGGTCCGCGTGCAGCAGGCGGTGGAACAGGTGCTCGCCGGCTTCTCGCCGGATCGACAGGCGGCCGGTGTCGTAGGCGCGCGAATGCAGGCCGCGCTGCACCGACTTGCAGATCGCCATGTCCTCGTCCTGGACGATGTTGCCCACCGCCACGCTGGCGGCATTGCGCTCGCGCGCGGCCTCGGAGACGTCCTCGAACCAGAAATCGAAGATCACTTCGGTGCGGTCCACCCCGAGCGGCAGCACGAGGTTGGTATCCATCATGCCTTCGTACCAGTTGAACATGAAGTTCGGATGGAACCAGTAGTAGTTGGCGCGTTCGCCGCCACGCACCGCCGTGAACTCGTCGATGTCGCCCTTCACCATCGGCGCCGACTGCAGGCAATGCCGCGGCCCGTTCTCGATCGTGTACTGCTTGAAGTCCAGCACGCTGTTGAGCCCCTTGTGCAGGTGCGGGACGTGGTAGCCGCCGTCTAGGTAGTTGTCGACGAACACCTTCCAGTTGCATTCGAACAGGTAGTGCTGGCGCGCGAACCAGTGCAGGCGGTCGAGGCGCAATGCGCGCACGTCGTCGATCACCTGGGCGCCGAGGCTTTCCTCGAGGCCCGGGCCGCCGCGCTCGATCCGCACGAACACCCAGTTCTCCCAGACCGCGGTGTCGACCGGCACCAGTCCGTGCGCGCCGCGGTCGAAGTGGCACTCGTCGACGAAGCTCGGCGTGCCCTTGAGTGCACCCTCGAGCGTGTAGGTCCAGCCGTGGTAGGGACAGCGCAGGTTCTTCGCGCAGCCCTGCGCCTGCGTCATCACCGCGGCGGCGTGGTGCCGGCAGACATTGAAGAAGCCGCGGAGTTCGCCGTCGTCGCCGCGCACCAGCAGGATCGGCTCGCCCGCAATCTCGCAGGTGACGTAGTCGCCGGGCTGGCGCAGCTGGTCCAGTCGCCCGGCGAACTGCCAGGTACGTGCGAACACGGTGCGCCGCTCGAGTTCGGCGATGCGCGGATCGGTGTACCACGCCGCCGGCGGCGTGCTGGCCTCCGCCAGCGGCAGCGAGGCATCGTAGCGACCGACGAGGTCGGCGAGCGGGGTCGGCATGCAGCCTCTCCTGGCGATGGCGGCGGACCGGCGATGGCCGGCACCACCGGATCGTAGCGCAACGTCGCTGCGGGTTCGCGCGGACCGGCGCCCGGCTGCGCTATGCTGCGCGCCGTCCCCGCATCGAACCCGCATCACCCGTCCGATGGCGTCCGTCCTGTTCCGGCTGCTGCTGTGCCTGGCCCTGCTGGTCGACGGCACCCTGCCCGCGTTCGCGATGGCGCGGCTGGCGCAGGCCGATGCGGAGATGGCGTCGATGCCGGCGATGCCGCCCGGCCACGACTGCGACCATGCCGGCGCGGCCGATGCCGTCACGGCGCCGCCCGCCTCACCGGCCGATGCCGCGCAGGCGCACGACGATTGCCTGCGCACCTGCCTCGAATCCTGCCTGCAGCACGTGCCGGCGCTGGCGCGCATGGCGCTGCCGCCGATGGCTCCGTTGCAGGCGCCGAAACCGGCATCGACGCCGGATCCAGCGGCGCCGTCGCAGGCGCGTGACCTGCTGCTGCGACCGCCCATCGCCTGAGCCCGGCGCGCCCGCGCCCGTCCCGCGCCTGCACGCCGCGTGCAGGCCGACGTCCTTTGCGCGGCCGATGCCGTCAACGGCATCCGTCGCGGACATGGAGTTGCCATGGCCCGTCCTCCCTTCGTTCCCGTTCCCGGCGGCACGCCCGCCTCGCCTGCACGCCGCCGCTTCGTGCAGGGCCTGTGCCTTGGCGGCGCCACGCTCGCGGCCGGCACCCTGCGCCTGCCCGCGCTGGCGCGAGACGACGCGTTCGCGCGTCCCGGCGGCGTGCTGTCCGGCACCGACTTCCGGCTCGACATCGGCACCGCCACCGTCGACTTCACGGGTCGCGCGCGGCCGGCGATCACCGTCAACAACGCGCTGCCCGCGCCGCTGCTGCGCTGGCGCGAGGGCGACACCGTCACCCTGCGCGTCGCCAACCACCTGCCGCGCGGGGTGCAGACCTCGATCCACTGGCACGGCATCCTGCTGCCATCGAACATGGACGGCGTGCCGGGCATGAGCTTCGACGGGATCCTGCCCGGCGAGTCCTACCTCTATCGCTTCACGCTGAAGCAATCCGGCACCTACTGGTACCACAGCCACTCGCTGCACCAGGAACAGGCCGGACTGTACGGCGCGATCGTGATCGATCCGATCACGCCACCGCCCTACCACTGGGACCGCGAACACGTGGTGCTGTTGTCGGACTGGGCCGACCTCGATCCGGATGCGCTGTTCCTGCGCCTGAAGAAGGCACCGCATTACGACAACTGGTACAAGCCCACGATCGGGGATTTCGTCCGCGACGTGCGCCGCGACGGCTGGGCGGCCACGCGCGCCGACCGCAAGGCCTGGGGCGACATGCGCATGACCCCGACCGACCTGTCCGACGTCAACGCGCACACCTATACCTACCTGATGAATGGCACCACGCCCGCCGGCAACTGGAGCGGCGGCTTCCAGCCCGGCGAAAAGGTGCTGCTGCGCTTCATCAACGCCTCGGCGATGACCCACTTCGACGTGCGCATCCCCGGGCTGAAGATGACCGTGGTCGCCGCCGACGGGCAGTCCGTCCACCCGGTGAGCGTCGACGAGTTCCGCATGGGCGCCGCCGAGACCTACGACGTGATCGTCGAACCGTCGGGCCAGGACGCGTACACGATCTTCGCGCAGGACCTGGGCCGCACCGGGTACGCACGCGGCACGCTGGCCGCGCGCGCGGGCCTCGAGGCGCCGGTGCCCGCGGTCGATCCTCGCCCGCGGTTGACCATGGCCGACATGGGCCACGGCGGGCACGGCGCGCAAGGCAAGGCGATGGAAGGCGGCTGCGGCGCGAAGATGGGCATGGAGGGCGGCTGCGGTGCGGCGATGCAGGCGTCGCCCGCGCAACCCGCGCATGCCGGCCATGGCGATTCCGACGGCATGCAGTCGCATCCGGCCAGCGAGACGCGCAACCCGCTGGTCGACATGCAGACGATGATGCCCGCACCGAAACTGGACGACCCCGGCATCGGCCTGCGCGACAACGGCCGGCGCGTCCTCACCTACGGCGACCTGCGCAGCGTGTTCGAGGATCCCGACGGACGCGACCCCGGCCGCACCATCGAGCTGCACCTCACCGGGCACATGGAGAAGTTTTCCTGGTCCTTCGACGGCATTCCCTTTGCAAGCGCTGAGCCGCTACGCCTGAACTACGGCGAGCGGATGCGCATCGTGCTGGTCAACGACACGATGATGCAGCACCCGATCCACCTGCACGGGCTGTGGAGCGACCTCGAGGACGCCGACGGCAACTTCATGGTGCGCAAGCACACCGTCGACATGCCACCGGGCACCAGGCGCAGCTACCGCGTGCGCGCCGACGCGCTCGGCCGCTGGGCCTACCACTGCCACCTGCTGTACCACATGGACGCGGGGATGATGCGCGAAGTGCGCGTGGAGGAAGGCGCATGACCATGCCTTCGCGCCTGTTGCCAGGCGCACTGCTCCTGTCGTTCGCATGCGCGATGCCGGCATGGGCCCAGCACTCGCACACCGGCCATGCCGCGAAGCCGGAGACGGTTCCGGCCTGTTCGCCGCAACACGCGGCGATGGGACACTGCACGCCGGCGCCGGTGACGCCCGCGCCTGCCCGCGGCTGCACGCCCGAACACGCCGCGATGGGCCATTGCACGCCCGGTGCACCGCTGCTGCCGCGCGAACCGATCCCGCCGGTCACCGAGGCCGATCGCGCCGCGGCGTTCCCGGTACTGTCGCACGCGGGCATGGATCACGGGCCGGCGGCGTACTGGCGGGTGAAGTTCAACCGCTTCGAAGCGTGGGACGGCGGCGAGGCCAGCGGACAGGCCTGGGAAGGCAGCGCCTCGTTCGGGGGCGACGTGCAGCGCGTCTGGCTGCGCAGCAGCGGCGAGCGCGAAGCCGGGCGTACCACCTCGTCGAACGTCGAGTTGCGCTACGCGCGTGCCGTCACCCGCTGGTGGGACGTCGTGGCCGGCGTGCGCCAGGACGTCCGTCCGGCCGACGCGCGCACGCGCGCCATGGTCGGCGTGCAGGGCATCGCGCCCTATCTGTTCGAAGTCTCGGCGGTGGCCTACGTCGGCGATGACGGTGACCTCGTGGCGACGCTGGAGGCCGATTACGACCTGCGCTTCAGCAACCGGCTCATCCTGCAGCCGATGCTGGAGGTGGCGTTGAACGCGAAGGACGATCCCGTGCGCGGCACCGGCAGCGGCTTGTCGAAGGCGGAAGCGGGACTGCGCCTGCGCTACGAGGTCACGCGACGCTTCGCACCGTATGTCGGCATCGCGCACGAACGCAGTTTCGGACGCACCGCCAGGTACCACGCAGCGGAAGGCGAGGCATCGCGCGAGACGCGTGTCGTCGCCGGCGTGCGGTTCTGGTTCTGAGCCGGGCGCGGCGGAAAAACCCGATGCCGCTCAGGTGCCCGGCGACGCCCGCGACGGCAGCGACCAGTCGATCGGCGACTGCCCACGCCGCACCAGGTACTCGTTCGCCGCGGAAAAGTGCCCGCTGCCGAGGAAGCCGCGATGCGCGGACAGCGGCGAGGGATGCGTGGTGCGCAGCACGCGATGCCGGCGCGCATCGACGATGCCGCCTTTCTTCTGCGCGTAGCTGCCCCACAGCAGGAACACCAAGCCCTCGCGCTCGCGGTTGAGCACCTCGACCACGTGGTCGGTGAACCCCTCCCAGCCCTGGCCCTGGTGCGCGCCGGGGCGGCCGTCCTCCACAGTCAGCACCGCATTGAGCAACAGCACGCCCTGCTTCGCCCACGGGGTCAGGTCGCCGTGGCCCGGCGGCGCCAGGCCGAGGTCGCGCTGGAGTTCCTTGTACATGTTCTGCAGCGACGGCGGCACCGGCACGCCCGGCTTCACCGAGAAGCACAGGCCATGCGCCTGGCCGGGGCCGTGGTACGGGTCCTGGCCCAGGATCACCACCTTCACCGCATCGAACGGCGTGGCATCGAACGCGGCGAAGATCTCCGGGCCGGGCGGATAGACGCGGGCACCGGCCTGCTTGCGCCCACGCAGGAACGAGGACAGCGCGCGCATGTCGTCACGTTCGAACCAGTCGCCGACGCGCGCCTTCCACGATGGTTCCAGCTTGACGCGGTCCTCGCTCATTCCGGCGCGCTCATTCCGGCGCACGCGCCTCGGGCAGTCGCGACAGGCGCAGCTGGAACAGCGCCTTGGTCGCCAGCAGGCGCTCCTCGATCGGCTTGAGCACCAGGTCGTTGGCGCCCTCGCGCAGCAGCGCCGCCTGGTTGTCGCGGTTGTCGTCGCCGGTCATCACCAGCACCGGCAACCGGCGCTTGCCGTAGCCGAAGTCCTGGCGCACGCGGCGCAGCACGTCGCGGCCGTCCAGTTCGCCCTTCAGGTACAGGTCGGTCAGCACCAGGTCGGCGCCGGGCGCGCCATCGGTGTCGACGTAGGCCTCGAGGTAGGCCAGCGCATCCTCGGCGCTGGTGACGTGGGTGACGCGCATCTGCTGCGCTTCGAGCATGCGGCGCACGGCGATCGCCACGGTGCGGCTGTCCTCGATGTACAGCACGTGCGCATCGGGGATCGGCTGCGGTTGCACGTATCCACGGATGAACGCGGCCAACGCGCTGTGGCCCAATCCCTTGTCGAAATAGTCGGTGACGTCCTCGGTGAAGCGCCGGTCCTCGAGGTGCGACTGCACGTCGCCGGAAATCACGATCACCGGCACGTAGCGCTGGCCGCCGGCCTCGCGCACCATGCGCGCCACCTGCAGGCCGTCGCCATCGGGCAGCACCAGCGCGGTGGTGACCAGGTCGGCGGGCTCGCCCGCGAGCAGCGCGCGCGCCTCGGCCACGCTGCCGCCGTCGGCGACGCGCACGCCCGGCAGCTCCTTCTCCAGCACCGCATGGATCAGCTTGCGCACCAGCTTCGAGCCGTCCACCACCAGCACGCGCGGGGTGTCGCTCTCGAGGTGGCGCAGGTCGTTGCTGCTCATCCCTGTGCGCCCCGGTCAGGTCTCGGTGGGGCGCGTCTGGCGCAGGAAGTGCCCGGTCACGAGGCCGGCGCCGAACCAGCCCAGCAGCGTCGCGCCGCCCAGCACCAGCAGCGCCCAGCGCAGGTCGATCCCGGCCAGCGCGAACTGGCTGCCGTAACTCGAAGCGAGCGCCGCCAGCGGCTCTTGCAAGGCGATGCCGACCGCGGCCAGCAGCGCGGTCGCCAGCGCGCCCGCGGCCAGCCCGTACCAGGCACCGAGGTACAGGAACGGGCGGCGGATGAAGCCGTCGGTGGCGCCGAGCAACTGCAGCACGCCGATTTCCTCGCGCCGCGACTGGATGTCGAGGCGCACCGTGTTGCCGACCACCAGCAGCGCGCCGAGCCCGAGCAGGGCCGCGAGCACCCACGCCACGCGGCCGCCGAAGCGCAACCAGGTGTCGAGGCGCTGGCGCCATTGCGCGTCGTGCTGCACGAGTTGCGCCTCGGGCAACTGCGCCAGCGACGACGCCACCCTCAGTTCGTCGCCGGCTGGCGACACCACCAGCACGTGCGGCAGCGGGTTGTCGCCGCCGATGGCGTCGATGATGTCGCCCAGCCCCGCCTCGGCGCGCAGCGACTCGATGCCCTGCGCAGGCGTGCGGTGTTCGACGCTGGCGATGTTGCCGCGCGCGCGCAGCTCGTCGGCCAACGCGGCGGCACGCGCGGCGTCGACGTCCTGCTTGAGGAACACGCTGATCTCGCGCGCGCGCTCGACGTTGCCCGCCAATCGCTCGAGGTTGCCGAGCACCAGCCACAGGCCCAGCGGCAAGGCCAGCGCCAGCGCCATCACCGCGATCGTGAGCAGCGCCGCCCATGGCTTGCGGAACACGCGCCCGAGCGCGGAGACCACGCTGTACAGATGATGGTCCACCCAGGTGGCCACGCCACCGCCGCGTGACGCGGGCCTGGCCGCGACGTTGCCGCGCTCACTCATCGGCAAGGTCCTCGGGCGAGATGTCGTCCGCCAGGCGGCCATGGTCGAGCACCAGCACGCGCTTCTTCATGCGCTTGACCAGGCCGAGGTCGTGGCTGGCGACCAGCACGCTGGTGCCGCGCTCTGGCAGCGAGGCGAACAGCGCCATGATCTCGGCCGAGAGGGTGGGATCGAGGTTGCCGGTGGGTTCGTCGGCCACCAGCAACATCGGCTCGCCGATGATCGCGCGGGCGATGCCCACGCGCTGCTGCTCGCCCGCCGACAGCTGCGTGGGCAACGCGCGCTCGCGATCGCCCAGGCCGAGCCGCTCGAGCACGCTGCGCACGCGCTTGCCGATCTCGCCGCGACGCTGGCCGCGCAGGATCAGCGGCAGGGCCACGTTGTCGAACACGCTGCGGTCGGTGAGCAGGCGATGGTCCTGGAACACCACGCCGACCTCGCGCCGGTGCAGCGCGACGCGCCGGCCCCGCACCTTGAGCAGGTTGCGATCGCCGAACAGCACCGCGCCGCGGCTGGGGCGCTCGGCCAGGTGGATCAGGCGCAGCAGCGTGCTCTTGCCGGCGCCGGAATGCCCGGTGATGAACAGCATCTCGCCGGCGTCGACGTCGAAACTGACGTCGGACAGCGCGACGCGCCCGCCCGGATACTGCTTGCTGACACTGTCGAAGCGCAGGACACCCATGCGCGGATTATGCCGGAGCAGGCGCCGCCGCGCGGTGACGCGCGGCGGGAATCCCGCCGAGCCCGCTCAGTGCTGGCTGTGCGGCGCGCGCGTGACCAGCTTGCGCAGGCGCGCACCGATCCGCGACAGCAGCGACGGTTCGGCAGATGCCGCCGCCGATGCCGGCGCCGGCTTGTGCGCGGCGGGCTTGCCTTCGCGCGCGGGCGACTGCCCGTTGCGTTCGGCGGCCACTTCCGGCCCGCCCTCGACGCGCTGGCCACGACGACGCCGACGGCGCTTGCGCGGCGGCCGCGATTCGTCCGGCATCGCGGCCGCGACCGCGCCTGCGGCGTCGATCACCGGCGGCGGCGCCGAGGGCGCCGCGGCCTGCACGGGCTCGGCCTGCGTGGCGCCCGCGGCCGGTGCCGGGCGCGGCTTGCCTTCGCTGCGGCGGCGCGGGCGTTCGCCGTCGCCCGCGCGCGGACCACGACTGCTGCCGCTGCCCGGACGCCCGCCACGGCCACCGCCGCGCTTGGCATCCTCGGCCGCGCGCGCCTCGCGCACCTCGCGGTAGATCTCGCCGATGCTGTCGCCCTCGTCGTCGCCCTCGGCCTTGGGCAGGGGGGCGCGCTCCGGACGCGGCAGCGCGACCAGCATCTCCGGCGTGACATGTTCGCCCGGAATCTTCTGGTCGATGTAAGCCTCGATGTCGGGCAACGACATGCCGTAGCGCTCGCAGGCGAAGCTGATCGCGTCGCCCTCGGCGCCCAGGCGCGCGGTGCGGCCGATGCGATGCACGTAGTCCTCGGCATCGAACGGCAGGTCGAAGTTGTAGACGTGCGACACGCCGTCGATGTGCAGGCCGCGCGCGGCGACGTCGGTGGCGACCAGGATCTCGAGCTGGCCGGCCTGGAACTTCTTCAGCAGCGACTCGCGCTTCTTCTGCGGCACGTCGCCCGACAACACGCCGACGCGATAGCCGGCACGTTCCAGCGCACGCGCCACGCGCTCCACGAACGCCTTGGTGTTGACGAACACCATGGTGCGCGCGCCTTCGCTGCGCGACAGCAGGCCGATCAGCAGCGGCAGCTTTTCCTCGTCGGAGGGGTAGTACAGCTTCTGGCGCACGCGCGCGGCGGTGATCGTCTCGGTCTCGACGACGATCTTCTCCGGCTCGTTCATGTGCTCGTAGGCCAGTTCCAGCACGCGATGGCTCAGCGTCGCCGAGAACAGCAGCGTCTGGCGCTCGGTGCGGATCGGCATGCGCCGCAGCAGGAAGCGGATGTCCTTGATGAAGCCGAGGTCGAACATGCGGTCGGCTTCGTCCAGCACGCATACCTCGCAGGCGTGCAGCGACACCACCTTGTGCTGCTTGACGTAGTCGATCAGGCGACCCGGCGTGGCGATGATCACGTCGGCGCCGGCCTGCAGCAGCGCGCGCTGCTTGTCGTAGTCGACGCCGCCGTACACCAGCGCGAACTTCAGGCCCAGCTCCGGCGCGAGCTTCATCGCGTCCTTGTGGATCTGGATCGCCAGTTCGCGCGTGGGCGCCAGGATCAGCGCGCGCGGGTCTTCGGGCTTGCGCTCGGCCAGCGCCGGCTTCGACAGCAGGCGGTTGATGACGGTGACCAGGAAGGCCAGGGTCTTGCCGGTGCCGGTCTGCGCCTGCCCGGCGACGTCGCGCCCGGCGAGGGTGATCGGCAGGGTCAGCGCCTGGATCGGCGTGCAGCGGGTGAATCCGGCGGCCTCGAGCCCGGCCAGCAGCGCCGGGTGCAGTTCGAAGCTGGAGAAGGTGATGTCGGTAAGGGGTTTGTCGCTCATGGACGAATATGGTCTGTACAGGATCAGGCGCTTGCGTGGGTGGCGCCCGCATCGCAGACTGCCGGGGTCGGGGCATGCGCCAATGGCGCGGTTCCCGGGACGGTCGCGGACCAGGGCGCATGGGGTCGCCGGGGCTCCCTGACGGGATGGACCCTTGAATCGGTCCGCGAATCGCCCAAGTTTAGCATTCCATCCGGTCCGGCCCCTGGTCGGGCATCGACACAGTCCCAGGAGCCTTTCCGTGAGCGAACACGTCATCCATGCCACCGACGCCGACTTCGACGCTGCCGTGCTGCAGTCGTCCGAGCCGGTGCTGGTCGATTTCTGGGCGCCCTGGTGCGGCCCGTGCAAGATGATCGCCCCGGCCCTGGACGAGCTGGCCGGCGACTACGCCGGCAAGGTCAAGATCGCCAAGGTCAACGTCGACGAAAACCGCGCCACGGCGCTGAAGTACCACGTCCGCTCGATCCCGATGCTGCTGCTGTTCAAGGACGGCCAGGTGCAGGCCACCCAGATCGGCGCGGTCGGCAAGGCCCAACTGGCGCAGCTGATCGACAAGGCGCTCTGACCCCCGGGCCGCCGGGGCGCTGCGGAAGCCGCCCCCTCCCGGCCGCCCCGACCCGCCCGCCGCGCGGGTCGCGGGCGGGACCCCACATGAACGCCCACGGGCCCGGCGCTTGCCAGTGGTCCGCGGGCGGTGTTAGTTTTGCGCGACACCGGCGTGGAACTCTGGCGCCGCACCCCGTCTGGAATCCCTTCCCCGACACTCTCCCTGCCCGTCACCGGGCGCTCGCAGCAAGCGAGGAATTCGCACTTGTCCGACAACACCCCCGAGTCCGGCGACACCGCCGTGAAGCGCGTGCGCAAGGTCGCCACGCGTACCAAGGCCGCCAAGGCCGTCCCCGACACCGATACGCCGGCCGCGCCCGCCGCGCCGCCCCCCGAACCCGCACCTGCGCCGATGCCGCCCGCGCCACAGTCCGCCGGCGACAGCCACGCCGACGCCCCGCGCAACGCGCCGGCCGGCGACGGCGGCGAGGGCCAGCCGCGCCAGGGCGATGGCGGCCACCGCAACCCGCAGAACGGCCAGAACAACGCGCAGAACCAGCAGGGCGGCAACAACCGCCGCGACCGCTTCCGCAACCGCCGCGACCGCCAGCGCGACCGCTTCCGCGACGGCGGCCTGCCGCAGGACGACGGCGGCAACGGAGGCAATGGCGGCAACAACGACCAGGCCCACCGCCTGCCGCCGCCGAACATCCCCGAGGGCTTCCCGCAGTATTCGCTGGGCGACCTCAAGCGCATGCCGGCGCACAAGCTGCTCGACATCGCCGAACAGCTCAACATCCACGAAGGCGTGGCCCGCGCGCGCAAGCAGGACGTGATCTTCGCCGTGCTCAAGGTGCTCACCCGCACCAGCGACGGCGTGCAGGCCGACGGCGTGCTGGAAATCCTGCCCGACGGCTTCGGCTTCCTGCGCGGCGCGGAGGCGAGCTACCTCGCCGGCCCGGACGACACCTACATCTCGCCCAGCCAGATCCGCCGCTTCAACCTGCGCACCGGCGACCACATCTCCGGCCGCATCCGCTGGCCGAAGGACGGCGAGCGCTACTTCGCGCTGAACGTCGTCGACACCATCAACGGCGAACCGATCGAGGCCAGCAAGGGCAAGGTGCTGTTCGAGAACCTGACCCCGCTGTTCCCGCGCAAGCGCTTCAAGCTCGAGCGCGGCGACGGCTCCAGCGAGGACATCACCGGCCGCATCCTCGATCTGATGGCGCCGCAGGGCAAGGGCCAGCGTTCGCTGATCGTCTCGCCGCCCAAGGCGGGCAAGACGATGATGATGCAGCAGATCGCCACCGCGATCACCACCAACCACCCGGAAGTGCACCTGATCGTGCTGCTCGTCGACGAGCGCCCGGAGGAAGTGACCGAAATGCAGCGCACCGTGCGCGGCGAAGTGGTGTCGTCGACCTTCGACGAACCCGCCGCGCGCCACGTGCAGGTCGCCGAGATGGTGATCGAGCGCGCCAAGCGCCTGGTCGAGCACAAGAAGGACGTGGTGATCCTGCTCGACTCGATCACCCGCCTCGCCCGCGCCTACAACAACGTCGTGCCCAGCTCCGGCAAGGTGCTGACCGGCGGCGTCGACGCCAACGCCCTGCATCGCCCGAAGCGCTTCTTCGGCGCCGCGCGCAACGTCGAGGAAGGCGGCTCGCTGACCATCATCGCCACCGCCCTGGTCGACACCGGCAGCGCGATGGACAAGGTGATCTACGAAGAGTTCAAGGGCACCGGCAACTCCGAAGTGCACCTCGACCGCCGCATCACCGAAAAGCGCGTCTACCCGGCGATCGGCGTCAACCTCTCCGGCACCCGCCGCGAGGACCTGCTGATCGAACCGGAGCTGCTGCAGAAGATCTGGATCCTGCGCAAGCTGCTGCACCCGATGGACGAGATCGCAGCGATGGAATTCCTGCTGGACAAGATGAAGACCACCAAGTCCAACGACGAGTTCTTCGCTTCGATGCGGCGCTGAGCCGCGACCGCGACGGGACTGAATGCAGGAAGGCGCCGGGCAACCGGCGCCTTCTCTTCTTCAGCGTCTTCTTCAACGCCCTTTCATCGTCTGCACCGCCGCTTGCCTGCGTCACCGCACCGCGCTGCCGGCGACGCCGACATCAGCCCTGTTGCAGCGGCGTCAGCAGTTTCAGTCCCTTGCCGACTTCGTAGATGCCGCCGTCGGCCAGTGCATCGGGTCGGCCTTCGTCGCCGGCATCGTCCGCCTGCCAGGGATGGCGCTGGTACGGTCCGGGAATGTAGGCCTGCCATGCGCCGTACCTGGGCTCATCGCCGCGGAACGCAAAATCGACTGGCACCCGAATCACCCAGTGATCCTGCCCCGCCGATTCGCCGCTGGTCGGAACACGGAAGGTCCACGTGCGCGCGGCAGCCACCGCCGGCCTGGCCAACAGGTCACGCATCCTGCGCATCTCGTTATCGCTACCGACGACGCGCAGGTTCACCTGTTCCACGGCGACGTCGGCAACGGTGCCTTCGCGACCGATGCGCACCACGAGGTAGACGGTGCCCTTTACCCCGACCTGCAACGCGCGGTCGGGATATGTCGGAGGCCGCATCGCGATCGCCGTTACCACGTCTGTTGGAGGCGCCTCGTCTCCGATCGCCTTGCGTTCCCTGTCGCTCAACGCGTCACGTCCGAAGTAGCCATTGCTGATGCCGACCCGGAACGCTCCGTCGTCGAGCTTCTCGGCAACGAGACGCAGGCTCATGCGCGCCCTGACCGCGCGCGGCTGGCCGTCGACGAGGATCGGTTCGAACTTCCATACCGGCGCCGAGCGTTCGACGATGTTCGCGACGAACTCGGGCAGCTTGTCGCGCTGGTCGATCTCCCATCCCGTCACGCTGCCGTCGGCCGCGATCAGCACCATGCCGGTCACCAGCATGCTCATCTCGGCCTGTTCACGCACGGCACGCGGTCCGGCGGCCTGGGCCGCGCCGGCCAGCAGCACCAGCACCACCCACATCAGCCTCCGAGCACGCATGTCGACCTCTCCCTGGAACGCCGGCGGCGAGCATAGCCCACGCGCCTCCCGCCGTGGCGTGGCGGGAGGCGTACGCAGCGCATCGGTCAACCGTCCGCGCCAGCGCTCGGCCTGACCACCCTGACCCGGGACCTCGCGAACTGGAGATCGCCCCCCGCGATCGCGACCCCGCCTTCCTCGGGTGCGTGGCCCGCGGCCTCCTCCGACCAGGGCGGGGCGCGCCGCACGCCCCGCACGAGGAACCGCCACTGCCCGTAGTCCGGCGCCTGCGCACGCTCCGTCATGGTGAAATCCACGGGAACACGCACCGCGAGGGGCTTGCCTGCATAGGGCCCCTCCTTCGGCATCGAGAATCGCCATTGGCGCGCGGCCGCAGCGGCATGGGCAATGAACTCCAGCTGGTGCTGGACCACGTCTTCCGGACGGGCGGGGAGCGTGGTCAGGTCGACCTGTTCGGCGAAGACATCGTCGACGCGTCCTTGGGCATCCAGCAGGACCAGCATGTACACGACGCCGCTGCCTCCGATCCTGGCCATGGCCGTGGGGTAGGTCGGCAGGCGCCGGCGTTCGATCGCCACGCGCTGCGAAGCCGGCAACGCTTCATCCACGTGCACGCCATCCAGCCACAGCCGGTGCAGGCCATCGCCCGCCGGCGAAGCCCGCACCATCACCGTGAAGCGCAGCACCGCCTCCGGCGGCAGTTCAGCCCCGGCGGCAACGTCGATGCGCCAGTCGGCGATCTGGCGCGCCAGGAAGGCCTGCACCTCGGGTGGCACCTGGTCGACCTGGTCGATGGCGTACGAGCCCACGCCCCGCGCCGCGTCCACCCGGAGGCTGCCACGCAACACCATGGTCGCGTCCACCGGCAGGGCGTCGCCGGCCGTGGCCTGGCCATCCGCCGCGCCGCCGGCCGGCGGCGCATCCCACGCACCCGCCAGGCACGGGAGCGACATCGCGAGGATCAGCGCCAGCAGTGCGGATACGCGTTCCTTCGGATCCATCACGCCTCCCGCCGCGGCCACTCCGGGTCGCACGGCACCATCATGCCACTGTCCTGCGCCGCGACGCTCAACCCCGGTCGCGCAGGAACCGCGCCATCGACACGCCGGCGGGCATCGGCACGTACTCGTGGGCGACGTCGACGAAGCCGCGCATCACCGCGATCTCGCGCGGGGTGCGGTTGAGCGCATCGCGCAGTTCGGGGTCGGCGCCGGCGCGCAGCAGGCGCTGGGTGACGCGCAGCAGGCCGTGCAGCGCGGCCAGGTGCAGCGGGCCGAAGCCGCGCGGGTCCTGCGCGCCCAGCGATACGCCTTCGTCGAGCAGGTACTCCATCACCGCCAGCAGCACGTCCTCGTCGCAGGCGGTGCCCGGTTCGGCACGCGCGCCGATCAGCAGCAGCAGCGGGGTGACGCCGCCGGCCGCCGCGGCATCGACTTCGGCGCCGGCCAGCAGCAAGGTGTCGAACAGCGCCAGCAGGCGGGTGCGGTCGCGCGCGGTAAAGCCGTACAGCGCGGCACAGTGCAGCGGGGTGAGGCCCTGCGCATCGGTGGCGTGGACGTTGGCGCCCGCGGTCATCAGGCGCGCGCACAGGTCGGGCAGGCCGAGCGCGGCGGCCAGCATCAACACGGTGACTTCGCCCGGCAGCCGCTGTTCAAGCGTGGCGCCGGCGTCGAGCAAGCGATCGACGATCTCGCCCTGGCGCATGCTGACCGCCGCCGACAGCGGGGTGGCGCCAGTGCGCGCGGCGAGTTGCGGATCGGCCCCGCGCTGGAGCAGCAGGTTGACCACGTCGCCGTGGCCGCCGCCGCAGGCGCGCAGCAGGCCGCTGCAGCCTTGCGCGTCGACGGCGTCGACCGGCAGGCCGAGGTCGATCAGGCGACGCACCGCGCCGGCATCGCCGGCGGTCGCGGCAGCCGGCAGGTCGGCCGGCTGCAGCATGCGCCGCGGCAGGGCCCAGCCGCGCCAGTCGAGCCAGTCGGCGAGGTCGCGGCGGCCGCTGGCGAGGGCCACGCCCAGCGGCGTCTGCCCGTCCTGCGCGCGCATGTCGGTGGCCGCGCCGTGGCGGACGAGGGTCTTGAGCACGTCCTCGCGCGCGAGCGCGGCGGCGAGGTGCAGCGCGGTCATGCCGCGTGCATCGCGCGCATCGGCGTCGACGCCGATGCCGAGCAGGCGCTCGATCAGGCGGTCCCAGCCCAGGTGCACGGCCAGCGACAGCGCCGGGTCGCCGGCGGGCGATGGCGCGAAAGGATCGACGCCCTGCGCCAGCAGGTCGAGCGCAGCCTGTTCCAGCGCGCGCCCGGCCTGGTCGCCGGCGACGCCGGCGGCGAGGAAGCGCGCCAGTCCGCCGGCACCGGCGGGCGAGGCCCCGTGGCGCAACAGGGCCTGCAGCGCGGGCAGCGCCGCCGGACCGCGACCGAGCAGGCGGAACGCCGCGGTGTCGCCGCGCTCGTCGCGCACTTCCAGGTCGGCGCCCTGCGCGGCGAGCCAGTCGATGCGTTCGACCGACGGCAACGCGCCCTCCTCGTCCAGCAGGCCTGCGAGTTCGGCCGGCGACACCAGCGCCGCGACGCGTTCGAGTCCGTCGAGCCGGCCCTCGGACAGGCCCTCGCGCAGCAGGGTGAGCGGCGCGCGGTCCTCCACCGGCGCATCGCCCCCGGGCGACTGCACGCTGGCCGGGAGGGCGTAGGCCGGATCGAGCAGGGCCACCAGGCGCCAGCGCCCGGCTTCGGCCGCGAGCTCCACCGCGCGACGGCCATCGCGCGCAGGCTGCCGCGCATCGACGCCGAGTTCCAGCAGCCGCGCCACCAGCGCCGACGACGGCGTTTCGGCGATGCAGGCCAGCAGCAGCGCGTTGCGGCCTTCGGCATCGACCGCGGCGCGATCGGCGCCCGCCGACAGCAGCGCCTCGAACGTGGCCGTGCGCCCGCCGCGCGCCGCTTCCAGCAACGGCGTGGATTCGGCGGCGTCGCGCGCCTGCACGTCGGCGCCGGCGTCGAGCAGCGCGGCGAGGATGTCGCCGTGGCCCTGGAAGGCGGCCATGTGCAGCGCGCTGCGGCCATCGCGGTCGCGCGCGTCCACTTTCGCCTTGTGCTTGAGCAGCAGCTGCACGCCGGCCGGGTCATTCTCGTCGCCGCCGGCCGCGGCCAGCAGCGCAGGCGTGCCGTGGTCGACCCCGGGACGCGCGCCGCGTTCGAGCAGGAAGCGCGCAAGCCGCCAGTTGCCCGCCGCGCAGGCGATGCCGAGCGGGGTCAGGCCTTCGCCATTGGCCGGATCGAGTTCGGCCGCGGCATCGCGCAGCAGCGCCGCCACGCCGGGATCGGAACTGCGCGCGGCGTGGTGCAGCGGGGTGTTGCCCTCGGCATCGGCCGCGCGCGGGTCGGCGCCGTTGGCGAGCAGGGTCATCACCGCCTCGGGCCGGCCGTGCCAGCTGTCGCGGGTGGCCGCGATCAGTGGCGTGAGCCCGCCGTGCGCCGCGTTGAGGTCAACGCCCCTGGCGATCAGTTCGCGCAGCAGGCGCAGGTCGGGCAGCACGGCGGCCAGCACCGGCAGGTGGCGCTGGTCGCGATCGCCGTCCGGCGGCAGCGCGTGGACATCGGCACCGGCTTCGACCAGGGCCAGCGCCTGGTCGACGCGACCGGCGCGCGCGGCGGCGTACAGCGCGGCCTCGAGGTCGCCGTCGAAGGCTTGCGGCAGGCTCGACGGCGCGCCTTCCATCTCCACCACCGGAAACACGCCGGCCTCGGGCAGGGCGGCGGGCGACGGCAGGCGCTGGAGGGCCAGGTGCAGCAGCGGCCACGCGACCACGCCGGCACCGGCGAGGAGCCAGCGGCCGTTCGCCGGCAGCAGGCCCGGCCAGGCCAGCAGCACGACGCCGGCCAGGACCAGGGCGATGCAGGCCGCGGCGGCCACGCCGTGCCAGCCGCTGGCATCGCGTTCGCCCAGTGCCTGCCACTGTTTCGCCAGCGGGCCGCCCTCGCGTTCGATCCCATGCCACCGCGGCCACGTCCGCCACAGGCCGAGCACGCACAGGCCGGCCACCGCGCTCAGCGCGAGCACCGCCCCCAGGCCATCGCTGCGCAGCACCGCGTGCAGCGGCCAGGCCACCAGCACGCCGGCCAGCAGCAGGCCGATCCCCCACAGCGCCAGCAGCGCGCGCGCGTCGCGCTGCCATGCCTCGCGCGAGGCCGGGCCCTGCCCACGCCAGCCGCGCACGGCCAACGCCAGCGCCGGCTGCGCCAGCCACGCGGCCAGCACCGCGACCACGCCGCCGAACCCTGCCAACGCCGCCAGCCCCAGGCCGACGACGCCCGCCCACGCCGCTTGGCGCCTGCCCGTGGCCGCCTCAGGCATCGGTGCCCCAGTCTTCGTGCATCGGATCGACGTCGAGCGTCGGCGGGAACTGCAGGTGGAACCCGCGCGCGGCAAGGTTGGCGCGGACCTCGGCGGGATCCTCGCGGGCCAGCGTGCGCCCCGGGTCCAGGGCCACGTCGAGCACGAAGCGCAGCGGCCCCAACTGGGTGCGCAGGGGCTCGGGAAGGCGCTCGAAGCCGTCGCGTTCGGCCAGGAAGACGTAGGTGTCCGCCTTGCGCTGGCTCTTGTAGACGTAGGCGTGCATGGGCGACCGCAGGATTCGACGGCAGGAATTGTGCGGGAAAACCGCGGCATTCGAAACAGAAGCGACGCTGCGCACGGTTCATCTCCGCACCGCCGATGCGCGGCGCGCAGCGTCGGCTGGCCTGCGCATCAACCGCGCCTGCGCTCACCCCATGGCGATCCACGCCACGGGCTCGCGCGCTCCGCGCGGTCCGTTCCCGATCCGCGGCGCATTCGGTCGCGGCGCGATGTCCACGGACGTGGACGCCTGCAGGTCCGGTGCGCACGTTTCCTGCGTTCTCTCCACAGGGGCCACGGCAACGATGCCGGGCGCCCCCGTCCCCCGATCCGCTACGGAAGGAACCCGCCATGCCCCATGCCTCCCCGATCCGCATCCGCCGCGCGCCCGCCCTGGCCACGGCAACCCTCGGCCTCGCGCTCGCGTCGACGGGCCTCGCCGCGTCGCAGGCCGACCCGCCACGGGTCGACACCGCCCCGGCAAGCGCCCTGCCGCGCCCGGATGTGTCGATCCTCACCTCGCGCTGCGCGCAGGCCTACCTCGCCCGCGGCACCTACACGATCCCCGCCGGCTACAGCGGCGCGGGCACGTCCACCACGCCCGTGCCGGACGGCAAGGTGCTGCAGGTGCGTTCGGTCACCATCACCCTCGCCGAGCGCGACTGGCGCGGTGCCCACCTCGGCGTCTGGACCGACGGCCGGTTCGCCTGGTATCCGCTGCGCACGCAGGGCGGCAACGCGGTGTACCGCGTCGAAACGGACGGCCCGCTGTACGCCGATGGCGGCGGGCAGACGTTCAAGTTCGTGTCGTATCGCGCACAGGGCTACGACCGCCCCGCCAGCGGCACCTACGTGGTGCGCGGCTGCCTGCTCGACCGCATCCCGATCTGGGTGACGCGGCCGGACGTGCGCGTGCCGCGCTATCCCAAGCAGGTGCCGACGCCACTCGAACCGGTCGAGTTCTGGGACGGCGCGCGACGCGCGATGCCGCCGCCGCGCTCGCGCTGAGCGCGTGGCGGGGCCGGTACGCCGCGCCCCGCCCGGCCCCGCCGCCGGTGCGGCGTCCATGACCGATGGCCCGGAACCCGGTCGTGGCCGGCTGCTACCCTGCGGGGCTCGCCAAGCGGACGCCGACGCCCATGATCCGACCACTGCTGCTGCCGTTGCTGCTCCTGATCGGCACCGCCGCCGCCCAGCCCGCGCAACCGCTGACGATGGAACGGATCATGGCCGATCCCGACTGGATCGGCCCGCCGGTCGAGCAGGCCTGGTGGTCGTGGGACGGCCGCCAGGCCTACTACGTGCTCAAGCGTCCCGGCGGCAGCGTGCGCGACCTGTACGCACAGGACCTCGCCGGCGGCGATGCGCGCCTGGTCGATGGTGCCGCGCGCGCCGGCATGGATGCGGCCAACCCCGTCTTCGACGGGCCGCGCACGCGCATGGCCTTCGTGCGCAACGGCGACATCTTCGTGCGCGACCTGCGCACCGGCGCGCTGGTGCAGCTCACGCGCAGCGAAGCCGGCGAATCCTCGCCGCGCTGGGGCAGCGACGGCGCGCTGGTGTGGCGCAGCGGCCACGACTGGTACCGCTGGAACGCGCAGGACGGCACCGCCACGCAGGCCGCGTCGCCGAAGGCCGAGGACGATCCGGCCGCGCCGCCGAAGCCCGACCTGCTGCGCGAGGAGCAACTGCGCCTGGTGGACACGCTGCGCAACGAGCGCGACCGCCGCGAGGCCGCGCGCAGGCAGGAGGCGGACTGGCGCCGCGCCGACCCCACCCGCGCGCCGGCGCCGCTGTACCTAGGCAAGGACGTCGACATCGCCGCGACCTCGCTCTCGCCCGACGGCCGCTGGCTGTTCGTCGCCACCGAGCGCAAGTCCGAGGACCGCGGCCAGATCGGCAAGATGCCGAAGTACGTCACTGAATCGGGCTACGAAGAAACCGAGGACGTGCGCACCCGCGTCGGCCGCAACGCGCCGCGCGCGCAGGCCTTCTGGCTGGTCGACGTCCGCGACGGCTCGCGCCGCGAACTCAAGCCCGACGCGCTGCCCGGCATCGGCGACGACCCGCTGGCCAGCCTGCGCAAGGCCGCCGGCAAGGACGCGCTGAAGGGCAACCGCGCGCTGCGCGTCGAGGACGCCGGCGACGGCATCCGCTGGAGCGCGGATTCGCGCTTCGCCGCGATGATGCTGCATTCGATCGACAACAAGGACCGCTGGCTGGCGACCGTCGAGCCGGGCCCGGCGACGCTGCAGTCACGCCACCGCCTCAGCGACCCCGCCTGGATCAACTGGGACTACAACGACTTCGACTGGCTGCCCGACCAGCACACGCTGTGGTTCCTGTCGGAGGACAGCGGCTTCTCGCACCTGTACACGGTCGATGCCGCACGCGGCGGCCGCCCCCGGGCGCTGACCTCCGGCCGCTGGGAAGTCTCGCAGCCGGCGCTGTCGCCGGACGGCACGCGCTTCCACTTCACCTGCAACCGCACGCGCCCGGGCGACTACGAACTGTGCACGGTGCCGGTGGCCGGCGGAGAGGTGCGCGAGCTGACCGACCTCGGCGGCGTCGAAGGCTTCGCCGTATCGCCGGACGCCTCGCGCATCCTGCTGCGCCATTCGTCGAGCTACGTGCCGCCGCAGCTGGCGGTGCTCGACGCCGACGGCACCGGCCTGCGCACGCTCACCGACACGCGCACCGCCGACTACCGCGCGTTCCAGTGGCTGCCGCCGGAATACGTGCAGGTGCCGTCGAAGCACGGCGCCGGCAGCATCTGGGGCAAGTACTACGGTCCGCGCACGATGGAACCGGGCAAGCGCTACCCGGTGGTGCTGTTCGTGCACGGCGCCGGCTACCTGCAGAACGTCAGCGACCGCTACCCCAACTACTTCCGCGAGCAGATGTTCCACAACCTGCTGGTGCAGCGCGGCTACATCGTGCTCGACCTCGACTTCCGCGCCTCGGAAGGCTACGGCCGCGACTGGCGCACCGCGATCTACCGCCAGATGGGGCACCCGGAACTCGAGGACTACCTCGACGGCATCGACTGGCTGGTCGAGACCAGGCAGGCCGACCGCGACCGCGTCGGTATCTACGGCGGCAGCTACGGCGGCTTCATGACCTTCATGGCCCTGTTCCGCGAACCGGGCAAGTTCAAGGCCGGCGCCGCGCTGCGCCCCGTGGCGGACTGGATGCAGTACAACCACGGCTACACCAGCAACATCCTCAACACGCCGGACATCGATCCCGAGGCCTACCGTCGATCCTCGCCGATCGAGTACGCCTCGGGCCTGCAGGACCACCTGCTGATCGCGCAGGGCATGATCGACGACAACGTCTTCTACCGCGACTCGGTGGTGCTGGCGCAGCGCCTGATCGAACTGCGCAAGGACAAGTGGGAGATGGCCAGCTATCCGCTGGAGCGCCACGCCTACCAGCAGCCGGATTCGTGGTACGACCAGTACCGGCGCATCCTCGAACTGTTCGAGCGCACGCTGAAGTGAGCCTCGCTGGCGGCGGCGAGGTGTTGCGCCCTTCGCCGCTGAAGTGGCTGGTGATGGTCGCGCTGTCGGCGGGCTTCGTGTGGATGGGCGTGGTCATCATGGGCACGCACCCGCTGGTGGCCTGGAGCGGCATCGTGTTCTTCGGCCTGTGCGGCGCGGTCGGCGTGCTCAACCTGCTGCCCGGTGCGAGCCGGCTGCTGGTCGACGACGACGGCTTCGAGATCCGCTCGCTGTTCCGCCGCAGCCGCGTGCGCTGGGCCGACGTCGCGCGCTTCGGCACGATGCGCATCGGCCTGAACACGATGGTCGGCTTCGATTTCGTCGACGGCTACCGCGGCAGCGATCGCCTGCGCGGCATCAACCGCAACCTGTCCGGCTTCCAGGCCGCGCTGCCGGATACCTACGGCCTGAAGGCCGCGGCGCTGGCCGGGCGCATGCAGGCGCGGCTGGACGCGCACCGGCGACCGACCGCGGCATAGCCACGGCCCCACTGTTCGACTGACTCGCCGCCCCACTGTTCGACTGGCTCACTGTCATCCCGAACGCAGTGAGGGATCTGCTTCCCTTCTTGACCAGGCAAGCAAGCCGCTCGATCGGCTGACCGCCTGGACCGCACCTCCCCCTTCGCTCGAAACACCCGCGGCATCGCGTGACGCGGATGGCAGGACCCTCAGGTACTCTTCAGCCGCACCCGCTCCTGGCGATACAGGCGACCGTCCAGGTGCACGTAGCTGCGCACCTCCTCGAGGTGGCGGCCATACACGTGCAGCGACACCGCCGGGCCGCGCGTGCCCACGTTGCGGCAGGCGTGCAGGTCGTGCGGCGGCAGCAGGCCGATCACCTCGCCGGCGCGCAGGCGATGCTGGCCGCTGGGCACCAGCTCGCTCAAGGCTTCGTACTCGCGCACGCTGCGGAAGTCGACCACCTCCAGCTCGCCGTGCAGCACCGCCTCGATGCCCCAGGTGTCGGCATGGTCGTGGATCGGACTGGACTGGCCGACGCCCCAGGTGATCGCGATGATGCGGTAATCGAACGCCGGCGAGCGGTACAGCTCGCGCCGCGCCAGCGTCCTGCCATGCGGTCGCAACAGCTCCGCCGGCAGTGCGCCGACGTTGCCCAGCAGGCCCTGCAGGTTGGCCACCAGCTGCGGCACGATGCGCTGCGGCCGGCCGGCCTTCATCGCGGCATCGGCGAGCACGACGACATCGTCCAGCAGCGGGAACGAGATGCGCCGCGTCGCGGCAAGCGTGGAAGCGGCCATGCGTCCTCCTGTATCCCCGGGCGTGGAAGACAACTTGCCCGTCATCGCGTTATCGACGGGTTAATCGACGACGGCATGCCTGCAACACCGGCGTGCCAACGATGGAATGCCCGCGTCGTGTGGCGCCGCATCACCGCGCCCGCACCGCATACAATGGCGGCCCGCCAGCGCCAGGCCGCCCGATGGACGACCGCTTCCCCACGATCCGCGACTACCTCACCGGCCTGCAGGACCGCATCTGCAGTGCGATCGAGGCCGCCGACGGCGGCGCGCGCTTCATCGAGGATGCCTGGACGCGTGATCCGGCTGGCGCCGGCGCGCTGCGCGGCGGCGGGCGCACGCGCATCCTGCGCGACGGCGCGGTGTTCGAGCAGGCCGGCATCGGTTTCTCCGATGTCTCCGGCGATACCTTGCCGCCCTCGGCGACCGCCGCACGGCCCGAACTGGCCGGCGCATCATGGCGCGCGGTCGGCGTGTCGCTGGTGTTCCACCCGCGCAATCCCTACCTGCCGACCACGCATGCCAACGTGCGCCATTTCCGCGCACAGCGCGACGGCGAAACGGTGGCCGGCTGGTTCGGCGGCGGCTTCGACCTGACGCCGTTCTATCCCTTCGACGAGGACGTGCGCCACTGGCATCGCGTCGCGCGAACGCTGTGCGAACCGTTCGGCGGGCAGGCGCGCTACGAGGCGCACAAGCGCTGGTGCGACGAGTACTTCTTCCTCAAGCACCGCAACGAGACGCGCGGCATCGGCGGCCTGTTCTTCGACGACCTGCACGAGGACGGCGAACGCGACTTCGCCT
This sequence comes from Pseudomonadota bacterium, assembly GCA_020161335.1. Classification (GTDB taxonomy): domain Bacteria; phylum Pseudomonadota; class Gammaproteobacteria; order Xanthomonadales; family Xanthomonadaceae; genus Luteimonas. The sequence continues at coordinate 42,572 of JAIUOJ010000004.1, read as the reverse complement.
ACCTGCGCGCGGTCGGCGACGGCTTCCTCGACGCGTACCTGCCGATCGTCGCGCGCCGCAAGGACACGCCGCACGGCGAGCGCGAGCGCGCGTTCCAGCTCTACCGCCGCGGCCGCTACGTCGAGTTCAACCTGGTCTACGACCGCGGCACCCACTTCGGCCTGCAAAGCGGTGGCCGTGCCGAATCGATCCTGATGAGCCTGCCGCCACTCGCGCGCTGGGAGTACGGCTTCACGCCGGAACCCGGCAGCGACGAGGCACGGCTGGCCGACTACCTGCGCCCGCGCGACTGGCTGGGCGAAGTCACGTCCGCGCCATGAGCGCGCCCGATCCCGCCGCCCTGGCGGAACTGCGCGGCAACCTCGACGCGATCCGAGCGCGCATCGACACCGCCTGCCGCGCCGCGGGGCGCGATCCCGCGCAGGTGCGCCTGCTGCCGGTGAGCAAGACCGTGGACGAAGCGCGGTTGCGTGCGGCCCACGCCATCGGCCTGCACGCACTGGGCGAGAACAAGGTGCAGGAAGCGCTGGGGAAATGGCAGGCAATGTCCGACCTGCACGACCTGCGCTGGGTCCTGATCGGCCACCTGCAGACCAACAAGGCGAAGTACGCGGCCCGCTTCGCCAGCGAATTCCAGGCACTCGATAGCCTGCGCGTGGCCGCGGCGCTGGATGCGCAGCTGCAGCAGCAGGGACGCGCGCTCGACGTGCTGGTGCAGGTCAACACCTCCGGCGAGGCCAGCAAGTTCGGTCTGCCGCCGGGCGACGTGCCCGCGTTCGTGAAGCAGTTGCCGGCCTTTGCGTCGCTGCGCGTGCGCGGACTGATGACGCTGGCGCTTCTCTCCGACGACGACGCGCGCGTGCGTCCCTGCTTCGTGCGCCTGCGCGAACTGCGCGACCGGCTGCGCCAGGATGCCCCGGACGGAGTGGCCATGGACGAGCTTTCGATGGGCATGTCCGGCGACTTCGAGCTTGCCATCGCCGAGGGCGCGACCACGGTCCGCGTCGGCACCGCGCTTTTCGGCCGTCGCGACACCCCTGACAGCGCGTAATGGCCCAGTGCCGTGGGCGGCTCGCCGCCGCCGTGAGCGACCATCATCGGCCCGTGCGCACGATCACCAGAACAGCGTGTACAGCGCGGCGAGGATCGCCAGCACTGCGATCGCGCCGGCATTGAACGCGCCGCTGGTGCGATAGTCGACGTCGTCGGTGCGGATGATGTCCTTGCCCGGGTCGTGTTTCGTCGCCAGCGACACGCCGACGGCCAGCGCCAGCGCCAGCAGGAACACCAGGCCGACGCGATCGATGAACGGCAGCGTCGGCCACGCCAGCTTGAGCACGATCGACAGCACGAACGAGCCGATCGCCGCCGCCAGCGCGCCGGCCTCGTTTGCGCGCTTCCAGAACAGGCCGAGCACGAAGATCACCACGATGCCCGGGGTGAAGAAGCCGGTATATTCCTGGATGTACTGGAAGGCCTGGTCGAAGCTGCCCAGCAGCGGCTTTGCGGTGAGGATGCCCAGCAGCACCGCGACGGCCGCCGCGATGCGGCCCACGCGTACCAGCTGCCGCTGGTCGGGCGCCGACTTGCGCTTGGCATAGAAGTCGAGGGTGAAGATGGTCGCCACCGAATTGATCTTCGATGCCAGCGAGGCGACGATCGCCGCGACCAGCGCCGCGAACACCAGGCCGAGGATGCCCGTGGGCAACAGCCGCATCATCGTCGGGTAGGCTTCGTCCGGTCGCGACAGGTCCGGTGCCAGCATCACCGCGGCAATGCCCGGCAGGACCACGATCACCGGCATCAGCAGCTTCAGGAACGCGGCGAACAGCACGCCCTTCTGCGCCTCGTGGATGTCCTTCGCGGCAAGCGCGCGCTGGATGATGTACTGGTTGAAGCCCCAGTAGCTGACATTCATGATCCACATGCCACCGATCAGTACGCTGATGCCGGGCAGGTCCTTGTAGAACGGGTTGTCCTTGTCGAGGATCATCTCGAAGTGGCCGGGATGCTCCGCCCACAGGCGGTGGAAACCCGCGATGATCCCGCGGCCTTCGCCCAGTTGGTTGAGCGTAAGCCCCGCCACCAGCAGGCCGCCGAGCACCAGCAGGGTCACCTGCACGATGTCGGTCAGCGCCACCGCCTTCAGCCCGCCGTAGAGCTGGTAGGCCAGCGCAAACACGCCGATCAGCACCACCGCGGTCATCTGGTCCATGCCGGTCACCTGCGACACCGCGATCGCGCCCAGCCACAGGATCGAGGTGATGTTGACGAACACGTACAGGCCCAGCCAGAACACCGCCATCACCGTGCGGATGCGGCTGCCGTAGCGCTGCTCCAGGAACTGCGGCATGGTGTAGATGCCGTTGCGCAGGAACACCGGCAGGAACCACTTGCCGACGATCAGCAGGGTCGCCGCCGCCATCCACTCGTAGGACGCGATGGCCAGGCCGATGGCGTAACCGGAACCGGACATGCCGATGATCTGTTCGGCGGAGATGTTGGCCGCAATCAGCGAGGCGCCGATCGCCCACCACGGCAATGACTTCGATGCGAGGAAGTAGTCCTTCGCATCCTTGCTGTGGCCCGCCTTCTCGCGCGACACCCACTGCGCCAGCACGAACACGCCGGCGAGATACGCCAGCACGATGCCCACATCCAGTCCCGACAGTTGCATGCTCCCTCCCGAGGAGTGCAGTGACGCCCCGCGTTGGTTGATCCGTGTATTCAGGCCCGCGCCAGGCGGCCCCCGCGCAGTACGAGTGTCGCCGATTCGCCTGCGGCCAGCGACAGCGCGAGCGTCTCCCCGGCGACCACGACGCCGTAGTCCCCGCCCCGGTCGCTGCGCAGCGTCGCCTGGTGCAGCGCGCCGTCGCGCCACGACAGGTCGATCCCGGCGGCGTTGCGCACGCGCACGCCGCGCAGCGTGCCCGTCGGCCAGTCCCGCGGCAGCGCCGGCAGCAGGAAGATCGCGCCGCCCCAGCTCTGCACCAGCATCTCGGTGATGCCCGCGGTGCCGCCGAAGTTGCCGTCGATCTGGAACGGCGGGTGCGCATCGAACAGGTTCGGATAGGTCCGCGACGGGCTGAGCAGCATGCGCAGTATCTGCATCGCATGATCGCCGTCGCCCAGCCGCGCCCACAGGTTCAGGCGCCAGCCGATGCCCCAGCCGGTGGCGTCGTCGCCGCGGATCTCCAGCGAGCGCCTCGCCGCGACGGCCAGCGCCGGCGTGTCGCGCAGGTTGATCTGGCTCGACGGATGCAGCGCATACAGGTGCGAGACATGGCGATGATGGCGTTCGGGCGCGTCCATGTCCCAGTCCTCCTGCCATTCCTGCAGCTGCCCGGCGCGGCCGACACGATGCGGCGGCAGGCGCTCGCGCAGCGCGGCGAGCGTGTCCGCGACATCGGCATCGACGCCCAGCAGGGCCGCCGCCGTGATGCACTGCGCGAACAGGTCGCGCAGCAGTTGCGCATCCATGGCCGGGCCGGCGCACAGCGCGGCGCCATGCGGATGCACGTTCTCCGGCGAGATCGACGGCGCCGTCACCATCGCACCGGTGTCCGGATCCTCGACCAGGGTGGCCACGAAGAACTCCGCGGCACCCCTGAACAGCGGATAGATCCTGCGCAGGTAGCCGGGGTCGCGGCCGTAGTCCCAGCGGTCCCACAGGTGCTGCAGCAGCCAGGCGCCACCCATCGGCCACAGGCCCCATTGCGCGCCGTCGATCGGGGCGGTGGCCCGCCACAGGTCGGTGTTGTGGTGCACGACCCAGCCCGGCGCGCCATACATCTTGCGCGCGGTCTCGCGCCCGCGCTCGGCGAGCTCGAAGATCATCCGCTCCAGCGGTTCGACGCACTCGGCTAGCGCGGTGGACTCCGCGGGCCAGTAGTTCATCTCGGTGTTGATGTTGATCGTGTACTTGCTTTCCCACGGCGGGAACAGCAGGTCGTTCCAGACGCCCTGCAGGTTGGCCGGTTGGGTGCCGGCACGCGAGCTGGCGATCAGCAGGTAGCGCCCGAACTGGTGGTAGAGCGCGGCCAGCGCAGGGTCGTTGGCATTGGCGAAGCGCTCGACGCGGGCGTCGGTCGGCAGCTGCGTGACGTCGGCAGGACTGCCGCCGAGATCGATCGACACCCGCCGGAACAGGGCGCGATGCGCGTCGACATGGTCGTCCAGCATCGCCTGCCAGCCGCGCGCCGACGCCCGATCGAGCTGCGCGCCGGTGATCGCTTCAGGATCACCGGAGACGTCGTCGAAACGCCTGAAACTGGTGGCCGCGGTGAGCAGCACCGTCACCTCGTCGGCATCGCGCACTTCGACGTGGCCGCCATGGTGGCGCAGCGCCCCACCGGTCGGCAGCACGCGCAGGCGCAGCGCGAAACGCAGCTGGCCATCGATGCCGTGCGCGGCCATGTTGCGCCCGCGCAGCACCAGGCCGGCCTCGCCATCGGCCGCAAGCGCGGCGGACGGCTGGTCGCTGTCGAGGGCGATGCGCAGCGAGATGCGTCCCGGCTTGTCGCAGGCGAGCCGTACCGCGATGCACTGGTCCACGGGCGAGACGAACACCTCGCGCAGGTGCTGCAGGCCGCGCGCCTCGAACGTGGACGAGGCCAGCGCGCGGTCGAGATCAAGCTCGCGACGATAGCCGTTGGTCTCGGAGATCTCGAAGAAATCCAGCACCAGGTCGCCCAGCGGCTGGTAGGGCATCTGCTTGTGCGGCGTACCGAGCATGCGCGCGTTGGCCAACGCCTCGGCCTCGGCGTGTCTGCGTGCGAACAGCAGGCGCCGCACCTCCGGCAATGCTTCCAGCGCATCGGGCGGCGTCGGGTCGTAGGGACCGCCGGCGTACAGCGTGTCCTCGTTGAGCTGGATGCGCTCGTGCTTGCCGCCGCCCCACACCATCGCACCGAGGCGACCGTTGCCCAACGGCAAGGCCTCGACCCACTGCGTGGCCGGGCGCGGATACCACAGCCGCAGCGCCTCCCAGCCTGGCGCATCGACGACACCGGTGGCCGCAGCCGTCGATGTCGACGCCGATGCCGCCCCCGCGCGCGCCTGCGCGGGGCCGATGCCCAGCCCCACGGTGCCCGCGCCGCCGGCCAGCGCCGCGAGCGCGGCGGCCTTCAGTGCCTCGCGGCGGCGCGGATCGAACGGCATGTTCGCGTCTCCGGAGGCGTCAGCCGGCGGGGCGCGCCACGACCTGCGCGGTGCCGTCGTAGGTGACGGTCGCGTCGGCCGCCGGTTCCAGCGTGCCGTTGTCGCCACGCGGTCCGTTGACGAAGCGCACGCGCACCTCGCGCGTGGCGACCATGCCCGGGTACGCGCCTTCGCGCGCGCCGATCGTCAGCTCGCCCTTCGCCTCGTTCCATGCCAGCGGGATGCGCGCCGACTCGCCGCGCTCGTAACCGTAGTTGCGACCATCGTCCTCGTACAGCGAGAACGCGCCATCGGCGCCGGTGTAGACCTCGATGGTGAGCGGTGCGTCGCGCTTTTCATCCACGTACTGCTGGACCACGCCGCGCGGCACGATCGAGCCCGCGCGCACGAACACCGGGATCCGCGCCAGCGGCGCATCGACGGTGACCGACTGGCCGCCCTCGACGCGCTCGCCGGTATCGAAGTTGATCCACGACGCCCCTGCCGGCAGGTACACCTCGCGGCGGGTGGCCTTGAACGAGGTCACCGGGGCAACCAGGAACGCCGGCCCGAACAGGTACTGGTCGGCGATGTCGCGTACCTTCGGATCGTCGGGGAAGTCCATCGCCAGCGTGCGCAGGATGGTGCCGTCCTTCTGCCAGGTATCGCCCGCCAGCGTGTAGATGTACGGCAGCAGCGTGTAGCGCAGCTTGAGGTAGTGCACGAAGCTGTCGTAATGCGGCGATCCTTCCGGCGCGATGTTCCAGATCTCGCGGAACGGATACTGCCCATGCAGGCGGAAGATCGGCACGAAGGCGCCGTGCTGGAACCAGCGCAGGTTGAGCTCGCGCCATTCCGCCAGGTGCGCCGGGTCCTGGGTCTCGTAGCGACGCTCCGGCGAGAAGCCGCCGATATCGAAGCTGACGTTGGGCACGCCGGCCATCGATGCGTTGACCAGGCCGGAAATCTGCTCGCGGAAGTCCTCCCATCGCGGCACGATGTCGCCGCTCCAGAACGCGGCCGCGGCGCGCTGCTGTCCCGCGAATGCCGCGCGGCTGAGGATGAACACGCGCTTGTCCGGGTCGACTTCGCGCGAGCCGCGATACACGCCTTCCGAGTGCGCCAGCGGGTACGAGTTGAAGTACTCGACCGAAGAACCCAGCGCGGTTGGCGTGGTGCGTGCCTTGCGCTCGCCGATGTCGAGGTTGCTGTGCAGGTCCGGCTCGGACGCGTCCAGCCACCAGGCGTCGAAGCCCTTGCTGTTGAGCTTCTCGTTGACCTGGCGCCAGAAGATGTCCTGCGCTTCCTTCGAGTACGGGTCGTAGAACGAGCTGAGGTAGCCCTCGCCGATCCAGTCGCGCTCGCCGACCTCGACGTTGCGCTTGTACATGTGGCCCTTGGCGTCGAGTTCCTTGTAGTTGTCGGTGGTCGGGTAGAACTTCGGCCACACCGAGATCATGATCTGCGCGTGCTGGTCGTGGACGTGCTTGACCATGCCGTCGGGATCGGGGAAGTGCACCTTGTCGAAGTCGTGCGAGCCCCATGCGTCCTGCGGCCAGTACGACCAGTCGAGCACGATGTTGTCCAGCGGCAGGCCGCGACGACGGTACTCATCCACGACGTCGGTGAGTTCCTGCTGGGTCTTGTAACGTTCCCGGCTCTGCCAGAAGCCGTACGCCCACTTCGGCAGCATCACCGCCTTGCCGGTGAGCGTGCGATAGCCTGCGATCACGGCATCGGCATTGGCGCCGGCCACGACGTAGTAGTCGATCGTCTGCGCGGCCTCGGACCAGATCGACAAGTCCTTCGCCTCGGCGGCCGGCAGCGGATCGCGTGCAAGCAGCGCGATGTAGGCAGGCTCGATGCGGTCCCATTCCAGGCGCAGCTTGTGGCGCTGGCCGGCCTTGAGGTCCAGCGCGAACTCGTGGTGCCACGGGTTCCAGTTCTGGCGCCAGCGGTCGACGACCAGCTTGTCGTCGATGTAGAGCTTGGCGTACTCGCTGTTGTACAGCGAGAAGGTGTGGCGGCCATCGGTCCTGGCCGCGACCTCGCCCTCCAAGGTCACCGTGCTGCGCCCGCCCGCGGCCATGTTCTTGCCGGCCTCCGGGAAATTCTCCAGGTTGGCGATGTACTGGTAGTTGACCTCGCGCTCGTCGCGCACCAGCTTCACATCGCCGTCGATCGCGTAGGTCGCGGTCAGGCCGCCTTCCTTGCCGTCCTTGTCGAACAGCACCAGCGATTCGCCGATCGGGCGCAGCCCGCGCGGGTCGCCGTAGCGGGTGATCGCGTTGTTGTCCCAGAGGATGCCGTAGTGGCGGTTCGAGACCAGGAACGGGATCGCGTTGTCGATGTTGTGCTGGAGCAGCTCGACGTCGCGGCCCTTGAGGTTCATCCAGCCCTGCTGATGCAGGCCGGTGCCGTAGAAGGCCTCGTCGTCCGGCGATTCGAAGCGCTGGCGGATGCTGAAATAGTCCTTGCCCTCGAACTTTGCAGGCGTGAACGTGCGGCCCCCGGCCACCTCTGACACCAGCGGCTTGCCCGCGGCGTCGAAGAACGCGACATGTCCATCGCCCACCGAGACCTCGGCCGTCACCCCCGGTGCGCTGACGCGCACCTTGCCGTTGGCCTCGGCCACCTCGAATTTCGGCGCGGTACCGGTGTCTTTCACGCGCATCAGGCTGGGCGAACGCGCGAAGCTGCCGTCGGGCGACGCGGTCACGCGGATGATGTTGTCGGCGACCACCTGCAGGCGGACCGGCGCGGCGCCCTCGGCCGTCGGGCGCACGGTCACGCTGTCGCCTTCCTGTTGCCAAGGACTTGCCGATGAGGCCGCGCACGCGGCGAGGGCCGCAGCCAGCGGGAGCGCCAGCCAGCGCAGCGGATGGGTCGGGGATGGTCTCATGGCGTCTGTGCTCCTCGGTCGACGTCGTGGGTCGTGCGATAGGTGGCCAACGTCACGCGCAGCAGCTGCACGGCGTCGGAGAAGTTGAGCCCGTAGTCGGTCTGGTCGCCGTTCCAGTTGCGGGCGAAGCGCCACTGGCCGTCGACGTAGCGACCTTCCTCGACGCGGTCGTAGATCAGCGCTTCGCTCGCGGCGACGGGATGGATCGTCACGCGCGCATGCATGCCGGTGACGAGGAACTCGTCCGGGCCCAGTTCCGCGATCAACGCGCCACCGATGGGTTCCGGATTGCCCGGCGGCGTGCCCTGGAACCAGAAATGCGGCAGACCGTAGGCAATGGTGGCGTTCCAGCGCTCGTTGAGCCTGATGTGCTGCTCGCTCACGCCGGGCTGTTCGGCCACGCCGTGCAGCTTGCCTTCGGATGCCGCCTTCGCGAACTCTCGCATGCCCTGGTTGACCAGCGCGAAGCCGAGCGCGAACGGCTTGATCGTCTCCGGCGTGGTGCGCTTCACGCCCAGCGGCCAATTGCCGTAGGGCGTGTAGTCCATGCCGAACGGCACCCAGCCGATGCCGTCGTGGCCGAGTGCGGCGAACAGGTAGCGCGCGTAGGCGGGCGCATTGCCGGTCTCGGCGACGAACAGCGCGTTGTCGGGACGTGCATAGCGGTCGAGCACGGTGGTGTAGTTCACGTACTCGGGCATGTAGATGTCGGGCGCGAGGATGTCGATGTCCGGCGCTGCGGCCTTGTACACGTCGAGCATGTTGTCGGTGGGCCCGCCGCTGGCGTACTGGCCCGGCTGGCCGGGGTTGAACGGCCCGCGCAGGGCCGCGTTGACGTACATCGGCAGCGGATACTCGGCCTTGCCGGCCTTCGCCACCGCGTTGATGTAGTGCGCGATGTGCCAGGCGTGGAAGGTCTCGTCGGCATCGGCGCCGAAGACTTCACGCCACGTGCCGGGCGACTTGCCCAGATGCCTGACCAGCGCGTCCGGCACGGCGCCCTCGAACACCTTTTGCGCCATCGGCGAGAAATCGCGCACGCCACCGTAGGTGCCGGGCTCGTTCTGCGGCTGCACCAGGATCACCGTGCGCTGTGTGTCGTGCTCGCGCAGGTGCGCCATCAGCGCGACGAACGCCTTCCTGTCGGCGTCCAGCGTGGACTGCGCCAGTGGCGAAAGCGAGTTCAGCACGGTGCCGTCCTCGCGCACCACGCGCGGGAAGCGGGCGTTGTCCAGCTTCACCCAGCGCGGCGCGTAGTTTGGCCCGTTGTTCTTCCAGGTGGCGAACCACAGCAGGATCAGGCGTTTGTCGTGTGCGCGCGCCTGTTCCAGCAGGTGGTCGACGAAGGAGAAGTCGAACTGGCCCTCGACCGACTCCACCTGTTCCCAGGCCACCGGGATCGACAGGGTGTTGGCGCCGAGGTCATCGAGCGCCGGCCACACCTGTTCCAGCGGCGCGGCATAGTTGCTGGAGTTGTGCGCCTGTCCGCCGAGGATCAGGAATGGCTCGCCATCGACGAGCAGGGCATGCTTGCCGTCCTGGCTGATGAATCGCGGGATCGGGCGTTCGGTGACCGTCTCGGTCGCTGGCGCGCCCTCAGCCGACGTACTCCCTGCGGGCATCTTGCCCGCAGGTTGGCATGCCGCCAACAGCAGGCTGGCGACGAGCAGCCATGCGCCAAGACACGACTTCGCTTTCGCAGTTGCGTTTGCAGTTGCCCTTGACGTTCCGAGCCGTAAAGCGAGCCGAGCACCGCAGGCCGATGCGGCCGTAGAGGCGCCCATGTTTGAGCGCAGCGAGTTTGGGCGCCGTGCCGTATCGGGCGAGGAGCGCAGGGGACCGGCGCTGCGCAGCGGCGCCGGATCGCGTCCGGCGAAGACGGTTTTGATGACTTTTGCCAAGACAAAAGTCACCCGCGCAACAGCGCGGAAGCCTTTGCTTCTATCGTTGCTGCAGTTTCTCGAATCATCAGAAGATGAAAACGAGGAGCAGAGCTTTCGGTCGCTCCGCGCCCGAGTTCCTTTTGACGGGCCAAAAGGAACCAAAACCCCTTTCGCCGGACGCGATCCGCTCCGGCTACGCCGGATCGGTTCCCTGCGCTTCTCGGCCGACGGGGTACGCAGCCCAAACTCGCTGCGCTCAAACATGGGCTGCTCTCCGACCCCGCCGCCCTGCGATGCTCGGCTCGCTTTACGGCTCGGAGCAGCCAGAGCAAGGTCAACGGCAGAAGCCGAAACGGCGACGGAGTCGGAAACGGAAACCGCATCCTCGTCGCAAAGCGGGTTCATCAGTCGGAGCCTGCTCACCAGTCATCACTCCGGAACGGCGATGCCGGCAGGCCGGCATCGTTCACCAGATCGGCGTCGGCCGGGTTGTCGCTCCAGGCGTAGCGCACGGCAACCGGCGAAGGCACCGCATCGCTGCGCACCACGACGCGGTCGCCGTCGATCCGCGCCTGTGCAGCATGGAAGGCGCGGTCGCTGCCCGCCAGCACGAACCCCTGCACATCCGGACCGCCACCGCGCACGGCGAGCGCGCCTGCGTTCGCGGCCATGCGTACGCTGGCATTGCCCGGCCCGAAGGCCGCCCCGACGAAGGTCGGCCCGGAGAACGCCAGCGTCTCGCCATACGCCACGTGTCGCGCCGCCAACGCCAGGCGCTTGCCGACATCCTGCTTGTTGCGCGGATGGATGTCGGCCCCGTCGCCGATGTCGATCGTCACCACCTGCGCAGTCGCCGGCAGCGCCAGCGTCGCGGACTGCGACTCGCGCAAGGTGGCCCAGGGACTGCGCTGCGCGATGCCCGTGGCCGGCACGTCGGCGCCTGACACGAAGCTGGCCAGCTGCACCCACAGGAACGGCATCTCATCGGCATGCCACTGCCGTCGCCACTGGCGGATCATGGTCGGGAACTGGGTGCGGTAGCGCATCGCCTCTTCGACCGAGTGCGCGTTGGATTCGCCCTGGTACCAGATCACGCCGCGAATCCCGTACGGCTGCAGCGGATGGATCATGGCGTTGTACAGCAGCGTGCCGAACTGGTTCTTGTTGTCGTTGACCGGCGACAGCGTGACGTCCGCGGCGCGGAAGGCCCATGCGCCATCGAGACTGCGACGCGTGCCGTCGCCGGGCTGCACGAACAATTCCGCCGCCTCGCCGTGGATGCCGCCACCGCCGCCGGTGTCGGTGACGCGCACCGCCACCTGGTTCACGCCCGCCCGCAGCACCGTGGCCGGGACCTTGTACTCGCGCGGCAGGTTGTACTTCTGCTCGGTTGCACCGACCGGCTGGCCGTTGACGTAGGTGACGTCGCTGTCGTCGATGCGTCCCACGCCGAGCAGCACGCCGGCTTTCGCTTCGGCGGCGGTGAGCGTGAATGTCGTGCGGTACCACGCCACGCCATCCATGCCGGTCCAGCCACTGCTTTCCCACAGTCCCGGCACGGGGATCGAGACCCAATCCGATGCATCGAATCCGATCTCTTCCCAGCCACGGTCGTCAGCTGGACCCGCCGGCCAAGCCGCCAGCTTGAGGCGCGTCTCCGCCAGCGCGCGATCGTCGGCCTCGCGTGCCGCGCGCGCGGACTCGGTTGAGGCACCGGGATCCAGCCCGAGCGACGCGGCATCCATCCAGGCTTCGATCCTGCTGCCGCCCCAGGTACTGTCGACGATCCCGATCGGTACCCCTGTGCTCTTGCGCAGCGCGCGCGCCATGAAGTGCGCGACCGCGGAGAACTGCCCCGCTGCCTCCGGCGACGATGCCGCCCAGTCGCCGCCTTCGAGCTGCCACTGCGGCTCGCCGGCCCACGACTTGGGGATCTTGAAGTGGCGGATCAGCGGATCGGTGGCGGCGGCGATCTCCGCCTCGGCGTTCGCGGACTGCGCGAGCGGCCACTCCATGTTGGACTGACCGGACGCCAGCCAGACATCCCCCACCAGCACATCGCGCAGTTCGCGCGGCGCGGTACCGTCGTCGATGCGTAGCGTGCGGGGCGTCGCGCTGGCCGCCTGCGCTGGCAGGTCGACCCGCCAGCTGCCGTCGGCGCCGGCTCGGGCGCGGACCGTGCGTCCCGCGAACGCCACGCTGATGCGTGCGCCCGGCGTGCTGCGGCCCCAGACCGGAATCGGCTGGTCGCGCTGCAGCACCATGCCGTCGGCGAACACGCGCGGCAATTCCACGGCAAGCGATGGCCGCGGCGCGAACATGCACGCGCAGGCAACGACCATCGTGGCGAACATTCGTTTCATCGTGGATCTCCGTACCAGATGCCTCGGCCTTCTGCGCCGAAGTAGACGCGACCGTGCAGGCGGGGATCGCCGGTCACATGGCGGATGATGCCGCCAAATCGCAGTGCGTCATGGTCGATGCGGCGCCAGTGACGGCCGTTGTTGTCGCTGCGGAACAGGCCGCGCTGGCCATCGACCTCGCCGAACACGAACAGCACCGGCGGGTCGCCGTCCTTCGCCGGCTTGCCGAGTCCCACCGACATCACGTTGTCCACGCCCGGCACGCGCACCAGCTTGCCCGGCGACCAGTGCAGCAGGCCGCGCCACGACGCCGCCACCCAGGCCTCGCCCGGGCGCTGCGGATGCGGGCGGATCTCGGCGCGATACCAGTCGCCTACCTCGCCGACATCGGCCTGCACTTCCACGAAATCGACGCCGCCGTTGCCGCTGACGTACAGCTTGCCGGTGACGGCATCGAACCCGTAGTAGATCGCCTCGTCGACGCGGTCGGCCTCGACCACGGCGCTCTTCGGCAGGCCACGCACCTGCTGCCAGCGACCGCCGTTGTCGGCCGTCAGCCAATGGTGCTCGCCATTGCGCGTGCGCCAGATCGCGCGCTTGCCGTCGGCGGCGAGCGTGATCTGCCCGGCGCCATCGCCATCGGGCGGTTCGCTGGCGAACGCCGTCCACGTGCGCCCGCCATCGTCCGACCACGCGCCACGTACCGCGCCTTCCGGGCGATTGTGGAAATAGCCGGTACGCACCATGTGCCGCGGCGACTGCCCGGCGAACGCCAGGCTTTCTGTATTGGAGAAGCGCACGCCGGCGAAGCGCTGCTGCGATGTGTCCAGCTCGTCATGGACGAAGCCATCGACATCGCCGAGGCCGCTGACAAGATGGGCACCTTCTGGCGGGCTGACGAGGACCAGCGGCACGGTTTCCTCGAAGCCGGATTGCTCGAAACGCCAGCGCGCGGTGTCGCCCTCGTCGAAGCCGCGTGCGTTGTCCGATGCCCACACGCCGTAGCCGGTGACGAACCAGATGCGGTCGGGATCGTGCGGGTCGATCTCGATGTCGGCCATCCAGTGCGGCTTCGCATCCTGCGTCCACGGTGCGGCGGCATGGTCGAAGGTCGAACGTGGCAGCATCGGCGTCCACGTGCGTCCGCCATCGGTGCTGCGATACACGTCGTCGTGCGGCTGGTAGCGACGGAAAGTGGTGGCGACGATCACGTCGGGATCGCCGGCCTGCACCGCCACCGCGCCCCAGCCGAAACCCGCGCCGGAGGTACTGGTGGATTGCGCGGCGGGCGTGATGTCCTGCCAGCTTCCGTCCGCAGGATCGAAGCGCCAGACCGCACCATCGGCCATGTGGTTCGGCCCCGGCTCGTCGCCATAACTCAACAGCCAGCGTCCGCGTGCATCACGCACCATGTGGCTGGGACGCAAGCCCACCGGCTGGCCCGGCACGGCCTGCCAGCTGGTGCCACCGTCTTCGGAACGATAGAGGCTTGTGTCCTGCGTCGAGACGCCGGCATAGATCGTCTGCGACGACGTGCCCGCCACACCGCTGGCCGGATCGAACACCACGAAGGCGATGCCGACCGGACGTGATTCGCGCCAGCCCATCGCCCAGGCCGCCTGCGATTTCGCGATCCCCGGGAAGCCGGGTACGTCGCGCCAGCTTGCACCGGCATCGTCGCTGCGCCACAGGCCGTCGGCACGGGTGCCGAACAACAGCACGCGACCATCGTTGGGATCGACTGCGAGGCGTTCGCCGTTGCCGCGTCCCTGTTCGTTGCCGCCCAGCTTGAACGGCAACGATGTGCGTTCGAATGAAACGCCGCGATCGCGCGAACGCAGGATCGCGCCGGTCTGCCCGCGTTCGTGCAGGTAGGTGCCGACGGCCAGATAGACGCGGTCGGGATCGGAGGGATCCAGCGCCAGGCTTTCCACGCCGAAGCGTCCCTGGTCGTCGACGCCCATCCAGTCCATCAGCGGTTGCCAGCGGCGATCGGCGGCAGACCAGCGATACGCGCCACCGATGTCGGTGCGCGCGTACAGCAGCCCGGGCTCGGCAGGATGGAACACCAGGCCGCTGACGAAGCCACCGCCACCGATCGCGATGTTGCGCCACTGGTAGCCGGTGGCAGGCTGCGCGCAGGCCAGGCCCGCCAGGCACAGCGCAGCCAGCATGCTCCACCACCTTCCCCGATGACGACGCGCGGTCCGGGTTGCCACGCGTCGGGATTGCGACTCCACTCCAGCTCCCTCGCCTTCGCGGGTGATCCGGCGAGGATAGGCGGCACAGGCATGCCGGACCAATGAAACTTTGCGCCCGATCTATAGCTCGAAAGAATGATGCAACGCATCATCCTGTCGATGCGTGCCGCCGCGGTACGACACGGCAGGGCGCGCGCGGCTGCACGCGCGCCCCCTCGACGGCCCGCCCGGCTTACCAGCGCGCGCGCAGCACCGCCGAGTAGCGCCGGTCGTTCATGAAGTACGAACGCGGATACAGCGTCTCGTCGAGATAGCCATCGTCGTACAGGCGCGGCCCCATCAGCACCTTGGTCACCGAATCGGTGAGGTTGTTGGCCTGGATGCCGATCTGGATGTTGTCGTTGATGTTGTAGAAGAACGATCCGTCCAGTTGGCCGAAGTCGTCCGCCCACATCGGCAGCTGCAGGTTGGTCTCGCTGGCGGTCAGCAGGTAGCGCGAGCGCCAGTTGTAGGCCAGGCGGAACGACACGCGCCCGTATTCGTACACGCCGACCACGTTGTACGCACGCTTGGACAAGCCTTCCAGCGGCAGGTCGTCGAGCTGCGGCCGGCGTCCGTCGGGATCGTTCGGCTCGGGATTCGCGTTGCGCCCGCCGGAACTGTCGACATAGGTGTAGTTGGCCTGGATGCCGAAGCCCTTCGCCCAGCCCGGCAGGAAGTCGAAGAACTGGTTCCAGCCCACCTCGAAGCCCTGGATCCGGCCCTTGTCGAGGTTGTGCGGGCGGGTGATCGCCCAGGTCAGCCCGTCGATCACCTCGTCGCGCGTCTCCGACACGAAATAGCCCTCGACGTCCTTGTAGAAGGCGGTCGCGTAGACCATGTTGGCCGGCCCGAAGTACCACTCCAGCGCAGTGTCGAACTGCTTGGCGCGCATCGGCTCCAGGTTCGGGTTGCCGGCCGAGCCGGAGAAGCCCTCGAGGTACTCGAAGCCGCAGGGCACGGCCGGCACGTCGGGATCGTCGCCCGGGTCGCAGGTTTCGGAGATCCCCACCCGCAGCGGCAGCCACGAGGTCATCTGCCGGAACTCGGGGCGCGCGATCGCCTTGGAGGCGGCGAAGCGCCACTGCAGCTTGTCGGTCAGGTGCAGGCGCAGGTTGAGGCTGGGCAACACGTCGGTATAGGTGCTGGCGCTGTTGATGCCGAAATAGCTGCCGTCGAAGCGTTCGCGCAACGCCTGCGTCAGCCGGCTCTGCCCGCTCAGGTTGGGCAACTGGCCATAGCCATCGTTGCGCGTGCTGGTCTTGACCACGCGCACGCCGACGTTGCCGTCCAGGGTGCGGCCGCCGAACAGGCGGTCGTTCTCGAAGTACAGCACGCCGTACGCGGCCTGCGTGCGTTCGCGCTGGTGGTTGGTGTCCTCGGCGTTGAACACCGCCGGCAGCCAGCCCTGCAGGCCGGCGGCGAGGCGCGCGGCGTACAGTGGCGGGAACGCGGCCCCCGCGTTCGCCAGCTCGACGATCGCGTTGTTCGGGTACCACAGGTTGCCCGGGACGTTGACCTGTCCGCGGAAGAAGTTGCCCATCGAGTACAACTCGGAGTACTGGGTCAGGTACTGGTCCAGCCAGGCCAGCTGGTTGCCGCCGTCCCACGAGCCGTACTGGCCGGTGGCGCCGGGATCGAGCGTGGCCCAGGTGGCGCTGATCGGCATCCAGTTGTCCCAGCCGCTGTCCCGGTTGATCTGCTCGCGCGAAGTGATGCGCGCGCCGAAGCGGGCGAAGCGCAGCCAGCTGCCGTCGTCGAAGGTGTACTCGAAGTCGACCCGCCCGGCCTTCTCGTCGCCGCGGTTGTCCTGCAGGTTGTCCATCGCCGCATGCCACGAGTACGAGGCCGGGTCCTGCAGCTGCTCGCGCTCGGCGGCCAGCTGCAGCGACGGGTACTTGCCGGTCAGGTCGAGGAACACGTTGCTGAGGAAGGTGTTGGCGATGACGCTGAAGTCGACCGGCTTGCTGGAGGAGCGCACGTACTGCAGGTCACCACGCACGATCAACTTGTCGGTGATGAAATGGCGGAAGCCGGCCGACCAGTCGGTGGTCACCGTCTCCTGCTTCGACAGGCGGTTGGTGGTGCGGAAGGCGAGGCTGTAGGGCTCCAGGCCGCAGCACAGTTCGGTGATGCTCGGATCCCAGGGCTGGCTCCAGTCGATGCTGTCCCAGTCGATGTTGACCCAATCGATTTCCTGGCGCGCACGGGTGGCGTAGCCGCTGCGGAACACGCCGTTCGCGTCATAGGTGAACTGCGTGCCGGGCGCCGGCAGGATGTCGTTGTCGCGCCACGCGCCATCGGCACCCTGCAGCTGGTCGCCGAACGTCATCGCATGCTCGCGCCATTGCATGTTGTACTTCGAGCGCAGGAACTGGGTGTAGACCTCGGTGTCCTCGTTGGGACGCCATTGCAGCGCGAACGCCATGCCCTCGCGCTTGCGCTCGAAGTCGAGCGTGCGCCAGTTGACGCCGCCGGGGATATACACCCAGTCGAAGCTGGTGCCTGCCAGCAGCGCTTCGTCGTTGCGTCGCTGGAACGCTTCCACCTGGATGCCGTCCGAGCGCGTGGCCAGTTCCGAATACGACAGGTTGGCGAGGAAGCCGATCTCACCGATGTCGGTCTGCCAGCGGTCGCTGAACAGGAACGAGCCGGACGGGTTGCCCTGCTTGGCGAAATCGCCGTGGTTGTAGTCGAGGCTGGCCGCGATGCGGCGGCCGGCATCGTCGAACGGCATGCGCGTGCGCAGGTTGATCGTGCCGCCAAGGCCGCCTTCGATGATCTCGGCCGACGGATTCTTGTACACGTCCACGCCGGCCATCAGCTCGGAAGGCACTTCCTCGAAGCTCAGGCCGCGGCCGCCGTTGGCGCTGAACACGTCGCGGCCGTTGAGTTCGCCGCGCACCTGGGTCAGGCCGCGGATCATCACGCCGCTGCCTTCGGCGGAGAAATGGTCGGGATCGTCGCGCGCCAGGAACTGGGTGACGGTCACGCCACTCACGCGCTTGAGTGTTTCGGTCACGCTGCGGTCGGGCAGTGCGCCGATGTCCTCGGCGGTGACCGAATCGACGATCTGCGCCGCTTCCTGCTTGATTTCCTGCGCGCGGATCACGGCGCCGCGCACGCCCTTGACCACGACGCGGTCGAGGTTGACGGCTTCGGTGGAAGCCGGGGCCGCGCCCGCGTCCTGTGCATGCGCTGGCGCGGCCAGCATGAGCGCGATGCCGAGCGCGAGCGCGCTGCGGCGGGAGCGTGGATCGACGGTGGTGCGAGCGCTAACAGCGCCCACGGCGAAACGACCTTGGAACCTTGACATGAGTGCTCCCTCCCAGGACACATGGCAAACGATCGGCAATGGATGTTTCTGGCTTGTCGCCTTCCGGCAGCGGTGCTCGGAATCCCCTCGCTGGTGCTCGTGCTGGCGTTGAGCGCCTCCTGCACGCGACCCTGCCCCCAAGCCGGATCGCGTGCAGCCTCTCGTGTCGCGGCCAAGCGGAAGGATCCGCCAGTCGCCGCGGTCCCGGCGACGGACCGCGTCCGCCGACACCCGCGCCGCGCCCGTGTCAGTTGCGGGGCAAGGGCGAAGATGACAGCGTTAGACAGCCCAACCGTACAACAAAAAGTGCGACCGGCGGTAGGTTTCGCACGGGTGCGATTCGGCGGCGCTGGAACGCGCGAAACCTTGTGCAACGCAGCATCCGCCCGCGGCGCGCCCCGCCGCCCGCCGTCTGCGGCCGGCACGCTCGGGCCCGACGAGAAAAAGGCCCGCCCCTTGCGGGGCGGGCCTTGGTGCCGGTGCGGCTTCAGGCGAGGCCGGGGCGCGCAGCGCCGCGGCCCGGCAAGGACGCCGCGGTCAGAAGGTGAAGCGCAGCGTCGCGGCGTAGCGCCGGTCGTTGACGTACCAGGACGTGGTGCGCCGGCCGGCCCCGTTCTGGTCCATGATCGTGCGCTGCTCGGCGTTGTTGAGGTTGTTCATCTCCAGGCCGAGCTGCACGTGGTCCGAGAACCGGTAGAAGATCGACCCGTCGAGCTGGCCGAAGCTGTCGCTGTACACCGGCAGTTTCCACGCGATCGTTTCGTCGTCGACCGTGTAGCTGCCGTTGTAGCCGTTCGGGCCGATCGACAGCAGGTACTCGCTGCGCCAGTTGTAGGCCAGGCGCACCTGCCACGGGCCCTTCTCGTAGAACAGCGCGACGTTGTACGCATTCTTGGACAGGCCATCCGCCGGCAGGTCGGAGAACAGCGAGCCGTCGGTGTCCACCGGCACCGCGTTCGAGGCGTCCGGGATCTTCGTCGAGCTGTCGATGTAGGTGTAGTTGGCCGATGCGCCGAAGCCGTCGAACGGCGCCGGCAGGAAGTCGAAGAACTGGTTCCAGCCCACCTCGGCACCCTGGATCTTGGCGGTGCCGACGTTCACCAGGCGCGAGACCAGGTACTCGTACTGGTTGCCGTCGGTGCCCGGATAGGGCAGCAGTTCGGTCTGCTGGCGGAAATAGTCCTTGATGTCCTTGTAGAAGAAGTTCACCCAGGCCATGCCGCCGCGGTCGGGCGCGAAGTACCACTCCAGCGACAGGTCGAACTGGTTCGCCTTCATCGGCGTCAGGAACGGGTTGTCGGTCGAGCTGCCGGTGAGGTCGAGATCGGTGATCGGCAACGCGCTGCCGTCGTCCGGCGGATCGATGCCTGGCTTGGTTGCCGCGCGCAGCTCCTGGTAGGCCTGCATGTCGCTGAAGTTGGGACGCGCGATCGCCTTCGACGCGGCGAAGCGCAGCAACAGGTTGTCGGCGAGCTCCCACTTCAGGTTGAGGCTGGGCAGAACGTCGGTGTACGAATTGCTCGCGCTGATCGGCTCGGACTCCCCGGCGCCCAGGTACGGCGCATAGGCCACGTTGGGATAGACCACGAAGCCGTCGGCCGTGCTCTCGGTGCGCACCACGCGGACGCCAACGTTGCCGTCAAGCAGCCAGTCGTCCACGGCGAAGTTGAGCATCGCGTAGGCGGCGTAGGTGCGCTCGGTCTGCACGTTGCGCCACTGCGGGTCGTTGAGGTTGCGCGGCGCGTAGGTCCCGGCGTAACAGCAGGTGTAGTACGGATCGGCGGCGTCGTGGATGTCCTGGTAGCTGGCCGGGAAGCCGAGCGCGGTGGCCAGGATCGGGGCATAGAAGGCGCCCGGCGTATTGGCGTCGCCGCGGTAGAAGTTGTTGAAGGTGGTCAGGTTGACTAGACTCGAATTGACCGTGCCGTTGAGGTCAAGCCCCGGCAATGGCTGGTCGCCCGGCAGCGCCCACCATTGCATCCACGGCTGGATCACCGGCTGCCAGTCGTAGCCGTTGTCGATGCTGGTGGCATCGCGGTCGGTCACGCGCACGCCGAACTTGATCGAATCGAATACGTTGCTGTCGAAGCTGTGCTTGAGGTCCGCGCGCCACGCCACCTCGTCGGCGACGTTGTCGTCGCGGTGGTCCATGGTGAAGCCCCAGTAGTAGTTGTCCGGGTTGCGCGTGAACTGCTCGTCGATGCCGATCGACGGCACCTTGCCGCTGAGGTCGACGTCGATGTAGGGCACGTTGACGCCCAGCGACACCGTTGAGTCGAGGATGTTGGTCCTGGCCTTGATGTACTGCAGGTCGGTCGAGAACTCGGTGCGGTCGCTGAAGCGCCACTTCAGGCCGATTGAGTAGTCGGTGGTCTTGGACTCGCGGTGCGAGGCGCGGATGTCGGTGCCCATCGGGATGTCGCCGGCGGAGCGGAGGCGACCGGATACGAACACGTTGCCGTCGAGCCGGTAGGGCTGGCTGGCATCCACCCGCACCTGCAGCGGGTCGTTGGAGACGAAGATCGCATCCTCGTACCACAGCTCGTCGTAGCTGCTCTGGAACGCGGTCGCGGACACCTCGATGTCGTCGTTGGGCCGCCACTGCAGCGCGACATAGGCGCCCTGGCGTTCGCGCTCGTACTCCAGCGTGCGCCAGTCGGCGCCGCGCGGCAGCCACAGCGACTCGTTGACCTCGTCGCCGTTGAGGTCGCTGTTGGTGGTGTTGAAGAACGGCCGCACGAACATGCCGTCGGTGCGCGTGGCCAGTTCCGAATGCGCGACGTCGACGAGGATGCCGAAGTCGCCGGCATCGGTTTCCCAGCGGTTGCTGTACAGGATCGAGCCGGAGGGCTTGAGCTTGTCGGCGAAGTCGCCCTGGTTGGCGCTGAAGGACATGCCGAACTTGCTGCCCTCGAAGTCGAAGGGCATGAAGGTGCGCAGGTCGACGCTGCCGCCGAGGCCGCCCTCGATCATGTCGGCCTTCTGGTTCTTGTACACGTCGACGCCGGCCATCAGTTCCGACGGCACGTCCTGGAAGCTCAGCGCGCGTCCGCCGGAGGCCGAGAAGCTGTCGCGGCCGTTGAGTTCGGAGCGCACCTGGGTCAGGCCGCGCACCTGCACGCCGCCGCCTTCGGCGGAGAAGTGCTCGGGGTCGACCACCGACAGGAAGCGGTCGATGGTCACGCCGGGGATGCGCGAGAGGGTTTCGGTGACGCTGCGGTCGGGCAGCGCGCCGATGTCGAGCGCGGTCACCGAATCGACGAAGGTCGCGGCGTCGCGTTTGATGTCCTGCGCCTTGTACACCGAGCCGCGGATGCCGGTGACCTTGACGACGTCGAGGTCGGTGGCCTCGCTCGACGACGCGGCCCCCGCGGCGTCCTGCGCATGGACGGTGGTGCCGCACAGCAGGGCGGCGATCCCGACGGCGAGCGCGGAGCGACGGAAGGCACGGATGGCATCGGGCGCCGTCACCCGCTCGAGCGGACGACGATTGCGGAGCATTGACATGGTGTTCCCTCCCACGGGCACATGACAAGCGATTGAGTTGTGGGCCGCGGCAGAGCGGCGAATGCGTGATCCAGGCCCATGTCCCGCGCATGACAACGCAGGACATCAGGCGATCGGCGCGAGCATAGGAGCCGCGATCCATGCATGACCAATGAAATTTTCCGATTCACGTATTCTCCAGCGGAATACAGGCGGGCCGCCTGGCACGCGGGCAGGCACGATCGGTCGCGCTCACGGGCCGCGGGCCCCCCGGCGTCAACCCGGGCCGGGGGGCTCGCGACCGGGCAGCGGCGGGTAGATCCGCAGCGCCGTGCTGCGCAGCGCTTCCAGCACGCGCTCCGCCCCCGGCGACAGGGGCTGGTCGCGGCGGCGGATGAGGCCGAAGAATTCCATCCGGACCCCGAGCTCGATCGGCAGCAGGCACATCTGTCCGGTCTGCAGGTACGGGCCTACCGATTCGGCCGGCAGCGCGGTCAGCAGGTCGCTGTGGCGCAGCAGGTGGATGATGACCGGCAGCGACGCGGTCTCGACGATGTTGTGCGGCAGCGGCAGGCCGTGTTCGAGGAACACCGCGTCCAGCCGCGCGCGCAGCACGCTCGCCGCCGGCGGCATGATCCAGCCGTAGTCGGCGAGGTCGGAATGGCCGACCGTCCCGCGCTGCGCCAGGGGATGTCCCGCGCGCACGATCACCGCGTGCGGCTCGTCCGCCAGCGGCTCGAACTCGAGGTCGGCCGACCCCTCCGGATCCATGATCCGGCCGACGACGATGTCCAGCTGGCCGTCGAGCAGGCGCGACACCAGCGGACGGCTGTAGTCCATGTCCACCCGCACCAGGATGTCGGGGAAATCGCGCTTGACCGCAGCGATCGCCTGCGGCACGAGATGGGTGCCCGGGTTGACCACGGTGCCGATCGCCGCCTGCCCCATGCGTCCGCTGCGCAACGCGGCGATCTCGTCCTGCGCGCGCCCGATTTCGGACAGCGCCGAGCGAGCGCGCCGCACCAGCGCCTGGCCGTACCAGGTCGCCTCCACCCCGCGCGCGTGGCGCGTGAACAGCGGGACCCCGAGCAGGCTCTCCATTTCGGCCAGCAGTTTGGAAGCGGCCGGCTGGGTCATGTTGGCCGCCTCGGCCGCACGCAACACCGAGCCTTGCTCATGCAGGTGCACCAGCAGCGCGAGGTGGCGGGTCTTGAGGCGCGTCGCGCTCGACCAGCCCGTGGCGGAATGGACCATGGCAAGCTCCCCGGATGGCCGCGCGACTATGCGCTTCCGGAATAGGGTACGACGAAAATTTCATTTGTCGTACATAGATCGGCACGCAAGGCTTATGCCGCTGCTTCGCCGCAGGCGCCTCGCCCGGACGGGTGCGGGCCCGCGACCGGCGACATCGACCCGCCCGGCACACGGCGGGCGGACGCTGGCGAAGCCGTTCCACCGGGGAGGACAGGCGCATGACGCAATCGGATCAGGGCCACGGCCCAGGACGGGCCCCGGTGGCCCGCGGCACGGGCACCCGGGGGCGCTGACACCGATGGCCACCTCCGCCGGGCTGCCTGTCCGCCTGCCGATCATCGCCATCCTGCGCGGCATCACGCCCGGCGAGGTGGCCGCGCACGTCGGCGCACTGGTCGAAGAGGGCTTCGACGCGATCGAAGTCCCCACCAACTCCCCGGACTGGGCGGACAGCGTGGCCATCGCCGCGCGCGCCTACGGCCACCGCGCGTGCATCGGCGCCGGCACCGTCCTCACGATGGAACACGTCGACGCCCTGGTCGCGGCCGGCGGCGCGCTCGCGGTGACGCCGAACGTGCGCCCGGCGCTGGTCCGCCACGCGCTCGCGCAAGGGCTGCACACGGTCGTCGGCATCGGCAGCGCCAGCGAGGCCTTCGACGCACTCGACGCCGGCGCACACCTGCTCAAGCTGTTTCCCGCCTCCGTTTACGGGACGGGCATGGTGCGCGCCCTGCGCAGCGTGCTGCCCGCCGTTCCCCTCTTCGCCGTCGGCGGCGTCACCCCTCTCTCGCTTGCCGGCTACCTCTCCGCCGGCTGCGATGGTGTCGGCGCCGGCGGCGAACTCTATCGCCCGGGCCAGTCGGTCGAAGTCACGCGCGGGCACGCGCGCCGCTTCCGCCAGGCCTGGCAGGACCACGCGGCATGAAGATCACGCGGCTGACCACCTGGCAGGCGCCGCCGCGCTGGCTGTTCGTCAAGGTCGAGACCGACGAAGGCGTGCACGGCTGGGGCGAGCCGGTCATCGAGGGCCGCGCGCAGACCGTGGAGGCGGCCGTGCACGAACTGGCCGACTACCTCGTCGGGCGCGACCCCGCGCGCATCAACGACCTGTGGCAGGTGCTGTACCGCGGCGGCTTCTACCGCGGCGGCGCGATCCTGATGAGCGCGATCGCCGGCATCGACCAGGCGCTGTGGGACATCAAGGGCAAGGTGCTGGGCGTGCCGGTGTACGAACTGCTGGGCGGCCTGGTGCGCGACCGCATGAAGACCTATCGCTGGGTCGGCGGCGACCGTCCCGCGGACATCGTGGCGCAGATGCAGCGCTACCGCGCGCAGGGCTTCGATACCTTCAAGTTCAACGGCACCGAGGAACTGCGCCTGATCGACAGCCCGCGCGCGGTCGACGCCGCGGTCGCCAAGGTCGCCGCGGTGCGCGAAGCGGTCGGCGACGCGATCGACTTCGGCATCGACTTCCACGGCCGCGTCAGCGTGCCGATGGCGCGCGTGCTGCTGCGCGAACTGGCCCCGTTCAAACCGCTGTTCGTCGAGGAGCCGGTGCTGCCCGAGCAGTGGGAGAGCTACCGCCCGCTGTCGGACGCCACCTCGATCCCGCTCGCCGCCGGCGAGCGCATGTACTCGCGCGCCGAGTTCAAGCCGGTGCTGGCCGCCGGCGGCCTGGCCATGCTGCAGCCGGACCTGTCGCACGCCGGTGGCATCACCGAATGCGTCCGGATCGCGGCGATGGCCGAGGCGCATGACGTCGGCCTCGCGCCGCACTGCCCGCTGGGCCCGGTGGCCCTGGCCGCCTGCCTGCAGGTGGACTTCGTCAGCTGGAATGCGATGCTGCAGGAACAGAGCATCGGCATCCACTACAACGAAGGGGCGGACCTGATGGACTACGTCCTCAACAAGGACGATTTCCGCTGCGACGCGGACGGCTGCATCGCCGCCTTGCCGAAGCCGGGGCTGGGGGTGGAGATCGACGAAGCACTGCTGGCGCGCGTCGCGCGCACGCCGCCGCGCTGGCGCAACCCGCTGTGGCGCCATGCCGACGGCAGCGTGGCCGAGTGGTGAGGCGATGAGCCGCGGCGACCGCGCGCCACCGGTCGCCTCGCTGGCCGTCGACAGCCGCTGCCGGCTCGGCGAGGGCATCCTCTGGGACGACCGCCGGCAGTGGCTGTTCTGGACCGACATCCTCGGCCACCGCCTGTGGGCCTACGCGCCGCGGACGGGCGCGACCCATGCCTGGGAAGTGCCGGAGCCGCTCGGCTGCCTGGCGCTGTGCGAAGACGGCGGCCTGCTGCTCGCGCTGGCGAAGAGCCTCCGCGTCGCGTCGCCACCCTGCGCGGGCGCACCGCTGGCGCTGCAGCGGCTGGCCGACCTCGAACCCGGCCTCGGCGCCGCCACGCGCAGCAACGACGGCCGCTGCGATCGCCACGGCAACTTCGTCTTCGGCACCAAGGACGAAACCGGTGCCACGCCGCCGCTCGGCCGCGTCTACCAGTTCTCGCGGCAGCACGGCCTGCGCCCGCTGGCCCTGCCACCGGTGGCGATTCCCAATTCGATCTGCTTCTCGCCCGACGGCCTCACGCTCTATTACTGCGACTCGACGCAGCCGCGGCTGTGGCGCTGCGACTACGATCCCGACGCGGCCGCGATCGCCAACCCGCGCGTCTTCGCCGAGACCGAAGGCGGCCAGGCGCCGGATGGATCCACCGTGGATGCGAAGGGCGGCCTGTGGAACGCGCGCTGGGACGGTGCCTGCGTGGTGCGCCACGCCCCGGACGGACGCGTCGATCGCGTGGTCGCGATCCCGGCCGGGATGCCCTCGTGCTGCGCGATCGGCGGCGCCGACTTCGACACGCTGTACGTGACCACCGCGCGCGAGGACATGGATGCCGACGCGCTGGCGCGCACGCCCACCGCCGGCGGCGTGTTCGCGCTGCCCTTGCCGCCCGGCAGCGGCCGCGCGGAAGCCAGGTTCGGCGCGGCATGATCGCCGTCGACTGGGGCGCCAGCAGCCTGCGCCTGTACCGGCTCGACGACGACGGCACCGTGCGCGATCGGCGGCGCAGCGAACAGGGCGTGCTGGCGAGCGGTGGTCGCTTCGGCGAAGTGCTCGCCGCCGCGCTGGACGGTTGGGACGACACGCGCGTGCTGATGTGCGGCATGGTCGGCGGCCGCGGCGGCTGGCACGAGATGCCCTACCTCGACTGTCCCGCCGGCATCGACGACCTCGCGCGCGGGCTGCAGCGGTTCGCGCCACCTGGTTTCGACGAACGCGAGCTGTGGCTGGTGCCGGGCCTGCGCGATGTCGCCTCCGGCGCCGTGCCCGACGTGATGCGCGGCGAGGAGACCCAGCTGGCCGCCCTGCTCGACGCGCTGCCCGACGGCATGCATCGCGCCTGCCTGCCCGGCACGCACAGCAAGTGGGTGACGATCCGCGACGGCCGCATCGCGCGCATCGCCACCGCGATGACCGGCGAACTGTACGCGCTGCTGCGCCGGCACAGCATCCTCGGCGCGCTGATGCCCGTGGACGACGACGGGCTGGAGCCTGCCGCGTTCGAACGCGGACTGCAGCGCAGCGCCGACGCCGGCGGCCTGCTGCACCACCTGTTCGGCGTACGCACCACCGCGCTGTTCGGACAGGTCGACGAAGCCGCGCGGCCCTCGTATCTCTCCGGCCTGCTGATCGGCCACGAACTGCGCGCCAGCGGCCTGCTGGCCGACGGACCGCGCGCGGCGCCGGTGCACCTGGTCGGCAGCGAACGCCTGCTCGCCTCGTATGCGCACGCGCTGGACGCGCTCGGCATCGGCGTGCAGCGGCATCCGGAAGACCTCGCCGCACGCGGCCTGCATGCGTTGTGGTCGCAACATGCACGCACCGAGATGAGCGCATGACCGTCTACCCGCGCCTTGCCCGCCTGCTCGCGACCGCCTGCCTGTTGACGGCGGCCGCCGCCTTCGCCGGCCCGGTGCGCTTCACCGACGTCCAGTACGCCGGCGACGATGGCGGACCCGCGCCGGATGCCGGCCAGTTCCGCAACCCGGTCCTGGCCGGCTTCTACCCGGACCCGTCCGCGGTGCGCGTCGGCGACGATTTCTACCTCGTCACGTCCACCTTCGGCTATTTCCCCGGCCTGCCCGTGTTCCACAGCCGCGACCTCGTGTCGTGGCGACAGCTGGGCAACGCGATCGACCGCCCCGCGCAGATGCCCTACGGCGACGGCGAAGAACTCACGCGCGGCCTGTTCGCGGCCACGATCAGCCACCACGATGGTCGCTTCTACATCGCCAACACCTGCTTCTACTGCCCGGGTCGCGGGATGGGCAACTTCGTGGTCACCGCCGCCGATCCCGCGGGGCCGTGGTCGGACCCGGCGTGGCTCGACGTCAGCGGCATCGATCCCTCGCTGTTCTTCGACGACGACGGCCGCGCCTGGTTGGTGCACAACGACGTGCCGCAAGGAACGCAGCGCTACGACGGGCATCGCGCGATCTGGCTGCGCCGGTTCGATCCCGACACCCTCTCGCTCACCGGCGACGCGGTGCAAGTGGTCGACGCCGGCGTACATCCCGAGACGAACCCCGAACACGTCGAAGGCCCGCACCTGTTCAAGCACGACGGCTGGTACTACCTCACCGCGGCCGAAGGTGGCACCGGCGAACAGCACGCGCAGATGATCTGGCGCAGCCGCACCGTGTCCGGCCCGTACGAAGCGTGGTCCGGCAATCCGACGCTGACCCAGCGCGACCTCGATCCCGCCCGCCCCGCTCCGGTCACCTCGACCGGCCACGCGCAGTTCCTCGAAGCGCCCGACGGCACCTGGTGGGCGGTGTTCCTGGCGACACGCCCCTATCGCGGCAACCAGTACAACCTCGGCCGCGAAACCTTCCTGCTGCCAGTGACGTGGCAGGACGGCTGGCCGGTGATCCTGCCGCGCGGCGAACGCGTGCCGATGGTGTCGGATCGACCCGCGCTGCCCGCGGACGCACAGCTGACGCCCACGACGGGCCTGATGGCGTGGACGGAAACCTTCCGGTCCGGCACCTTGCCGCCGCAGTGGCTGATGCTCGATCCGCCGACGCGCGCGTGGTTCTCGACCGGCGCCGACGGACTGCGCCTGCTCCCGTCCGCCACGCCGCTTGCGCGGCACGGCAAGGCCGAAGGCCACCCGTCGTACCTCGGCCATCGCCTGCAGCACCATCGCGCCACGTTCGGCGTGACCGTCGATGCCGGCACGCTCGACGCCGGCGAACTCGCCGGCCTCGCCCTGCTCCAGAACGAACGCCATCACCTCGTCGCCGCGATCGCACGTGACGCGCAAGGCCGCGCTTCGCTCGTGGTGTTGCAGCGCGCGGGCGAAGGCGATCCGGCAAACGGCCAGGTCCTCGCGCGCATCCTGTTGACCGACGTGCCTGCGCAGGTGTCGTTCCGCTTCCGCCTCGTCGCGCCGCGGCTCGACGTCGACTACGCGTTCGCCCCTGGCGACTGGCAACCCCTCGCGACGGACCTCGACGCCAGCGGGCTCAGCGTCGACACCGCCGGCGGCTTCATCGGCAACACCTTCGGACCGTATGCGCTGAAGCGTTGAGCGTGACCCGCGCGACGGCGAAGGCCGCAGCCGTCACTTCGCGTCGTTCGCCCCCAGTTCGGACGCCAGGCCATCCAGTGCGGCGCGGAACAGGTCGGCCATCGGTTGCGCTGCGACGGGCTGCTCGCCCCAGAGCTGGGTCGTGACCCTGAGCGCGCCGATCGACGCCACCGCGACCATGCGCAGTCCCAGGCGCCGCTCCGGCTGGCGCCACACCTCGCACAGGGTCTCGAACAGGGCCAGTTCCTGTTCGGCGTAGAACGCCTGCTTGCGCGCCTTCAGCGTCTTGCTCGAGCGCATCAGCCGGTCCAGCGCCGCCATCTCGTCGCTGCTGTAGGCCGACATGTGCCGCGCGACCACGTCGCGCACCGCGTCGAGCGGCGGCACGTCGGGCGAGATCCCGAGCAGGTCGGCGCGGATGCGGGCCCAGCCGGCCCCCTGCCAGTACATGAGGATGTCGTCCTTCGACTTGAAGTACGAGAAGAAGGCGCGACGGGAGATGCCGGCCGCCTCCGCGACCATGTCCAGCGTGGTGCCCTCGAACCCGTGGGCAAGGAACAGGCGCAGCCCGGTTTCGGCGATGCGCTGCCGGGTCTCGCGCTTCTTGCGCTCGCGCAGGCCTTCGCCGGGGGCGGCCTCGGTCAGCGGAAACGGGACTGGCATGGCGATGCGCCTCTTGCAGAAATGTACTTGGTGCAATAATATTTGCACTTAGTGCATAAATATCTGCACCCAGAATACCTTCCCAACGCCCCGGAGACAACGCCATGGCCCCTTGGACGGCCGCCCAGATTCCTTCCCAGCACGGTCGCCGCGCGCTCGTCACCGGCACCGGCGGCCTGGGGTTCCAGACCGCGCTGGCCCTGGCCGGGGCCGGGGCCGAGGTCGTCATCGCCGGTCGCAACCCGGCGAAGGGCGCGGCCGCCGTCGACCAGATCCGCCAGGCGCTGCCGGCCGCGAACGTGGCCTTCGAGGCGCTGGACCTGGCCCGCCTCGAGTCCATCCATGAATTCGGCGAGCGCCTCCGCGCACGGCACGCGGGCCTCGACCTGCTGGTCAACAACGCCGCGGTGATGACGCCACCGACGCGGCAGCTGACCGAAGACGGCTTCGAGCTGCAGCTCGGCACCAACTACCTCGGCCACTACGCGCTGACCGCGCACCTGCTGCCGCTGCTGCGCACCGGCACCGACCCGCGCGTGGTCACCCTGTCCAGCATCGCCGCGCGCGATGGCGCGCTGCAGTTCGACGACCTGCAGTCGGCGCGCGGCTACGCGCCGATGGCCGCCTACGGCCAGTCGAAGCTGGCCTGCCTGATGTTCGCGTTCGAACTGCAGCGGCGCAGCGCGGCGGCGGGCTGGGGATTGCGCAGCATCGCCGCGCATCCGGGCATCTCGCGTACCGACCTGCTGCCCAACGGCGCCGGTGCGCGCAGCGCGCAGGCGATGGCGCGCAAGTACCTGTGGTTCCTGTTCCAGCCCGCCGCGCAGGGGGCCCTGCCGACGCTGTATGCGGCCACCGCGCCGCTGGCGGAGGGCGGCGGCTACTACGGTCCGGCCCGGCTCGGCGAAACCCGTGGCGCGCCGGCCCGGGCGAAGGTGCCGGCGCAGGCGCTCGATGCGGACGCCGCGGCCAGGCTGTGGCTCGAATCCGCGCGACTCACCGCTACCGCCTTCCCCTCGACCTGACCCGGCCCAGCGCCGACCCGCCCCCGCAAGGAGCCGTTCCCATGCACAAGGTCCTGCTGTACGCCGCCTATGGCTGGCTGGCCCTGACCGGCGTGCTGCACTTCGCCGTCGACGTCGTCTCGCAGCACCTGCGCGGCAAGCACCCGCCCGGCCTCGAGACGACCCTGTACTACGGCCTGCATTCGGCGTTCGCGCTGGGCCAGGTGGCGCTGGGCCTGCTCGGCGTCCTGCTGGCCTGGCGCGCGCCGCAGGCGTTCGAGCAGGTGCCGGTGCTGGCGATCAGCCTCGCCGCGGGCCTGGGCTGGCTCGCGATCAGCGTCCTGTTCATGGCGTACTGGGAGCCGAAGCTCAACGTCGGCATCTTCTGCGCGCTGGCGTTGGCCGCGTGGCTCACGCACGGATGAGCACCGCCATGCGCGTCCGGCACACGCCGGCGCGCGTGGCGGATGCCGTGGGCGCGGGCTACATCCCCGCGTAGTTCGGTCCGCCACCGCCCTGCGGCGCGACCCAGACGATGTTCTGCATCGGATCCTTGATGTCGCAGGTCTTGCAGTGCACGCAGTTGGCGAAGTTGATCTGCAGGCGTTCGCTGCCGGGCTCGCCGACAAACTCGTACACCGCCGCCGGGCAGTAGCGCGCTTCCGGGCCGGCGTATTCGCGCAGGTTCACCTCGACCGGGATCGCGCGGTCCTTCAGCGTGAGGTGGCTGGGCTGGTTCTCGTCGTGGATCGTGCTCGACAGGAACACCGAACTCAGGCGGTCGAAGGTCAGCGTGCCGTCGGGCTTGGGATACGCGATCTTCGCGTGCTGCGCCGCTGGCTCCAGGCAGGCGTGGTCGGGCTTGTCGCGATGGATCGTCCAAGGCGGATTGCGGATGCCCAGCTTCGGCAGCAGCCACTGCTCGATGCCGGTCATCAGCGTGGCGAAGGTGCGGCCCTTCTTGAACCACTGCTTGAAGTTCTTCGACTGCTGCAGCTCGGCGTGCAGCCAGCTGGCGTCGAACGCCTGCGGATACGCCGACAGTTCGTCCTGCGCGCGGCCTTCGCCGAGCGCGGCGAACGCGGCCTCGGCGGCGAGCATCCCGGTCTTGATCGCGGCATGGCTGCCCTTGATCCGGCTGGCGTTGAGCGTGCCGGCCTCGCAGCCGACCAGCGCGCCGCCGGGAAACACCAGCTTCGGCAGCGACAGCAGGCCGCCGGCGGTGATCGCGCGTGCGCCATAGCCGATGCGCGTGCCGCCTTCGAGGTGCATGCGGATCGCGGGATGCGTCTTCCAGCGCTGGAATTCCTCGAACGGGCTGAGGTAGGGATTGCGGTAGTCGAGGCCGACCACGAAGCCGACCGCGATCTTGCCGTCCTCGGCGTGGTACAGGAACGAGCCGCCGTAGGTGTCGCCGTCCAGCGGCCAGCCCGCGGTGTGCACCACCAGCCCCGGCTGGTGCTTCGCCGGATCGGCCTGCCACAGCTCCTTGATGCCGATGCCGTAGCTCTGCGGATCGCGGCCGGCGTCCAGGGCGAAACGTTCGATCAGGCGCCGCCCGAGATGCCCGCGCGAGCCTTCGGCGAAGATCGTGTACTTCGCGTGCAGCTCCATGCCGAGCTGGAACTCGGCCGTCGGCTCGCCATCCTTGCCGATGCCCATGTTGCCGGTGGCCACGCCCTTCACCGCAGCGCCGTCGTCGGTGTACAGCACTTCGTCGGCGGCGAAGCCCGGGAAGATCTCCACGCCCAGCGCTTCGGCCTGTTGCGCCAGCCAGCGCGTCACGGCGCCGAGCGAGACGATGTAGTTGCCGTGGTTCTTGAAGCAGTCGGGCAGGAAGAAGGCGGGCGTGGCCTTCGCGCCGGTCTCGTCGAGGAACAGGAATTCGTCGTGGCTGACGGCCTGCTTCAGCGGCGCGCCCTGCGCCTTCCAGTCGGGGAACAGCTCGTCCAGCGCGCGCGGATCCATGATCGCGCCCGAGAGGATGTGCGCGCCGGGCTCGGAGCCCTTCTCCAGCACGCACACCGAGACCTCGCGCCCGGCCTGCGCGGCCAGCTGCTTGAGCCGGATCGCCGTGGCCAGCCCGCCGGGGCCGGCGCCAACGACCACCACGTCGTACTCCATCGCTTCACGCGGGCCGTAGGTGGTGAGCAGCTCTTCGGGCGTCATCGGCTTTGCTCCTTGCGGGGCATGGCGGGTCTGGGGAGGGCCGCGGCGGTCGGTGGCGGCATGGCGCGCCGCGGACGCGCGCACCGGGACGCCTATCGTACCGTGCGCCTGCGCATCGTCCCAAGGCAGCGGCCCACGTCGCGATTGCCGGGCCACCGGCGAGCGCGGAGAATCGCGGCATGGACATCTTCAAGCGCTTCACCCTCGAGGCCGCGCACCGACTGCCGCACGTGCCGCCGGGCCACAAGTGCGCGCGCCTGCACGGGCATTCGTTCGGGATCGAGCTGCACGTGTCGGGCGAGCCCGGCACCGAAAGCGGCTGGATCATGGACTTCGCCGACCTCAAGGCCGCCTTCAAGCCGCTTTACGAGCAGCTCGACCACCATTACCTCAACGACGTGCCCGGGCTGGAGAATCCGACCAGCGAGCGGCTGGCGGTCTGGATCTGGGAGCGGCTCAAGCCCGTCCTGCCGGCGCTGAGCGCAGTGGTGGTCCTCGAAACCTGCACCTCCGGTTGCCGCTACACCGGGCCGACCCTTGCAAGTGATTGATTCTGCATAACCTGAATGGCAGTCTGCCGCTCGTCGGCCTAATGTTGCAATGCAACAAAGCCGGGATTATGCTGCACCGCACAAACCGGCAATCCGTGCCGGCCATGGACGTCAGGAGAATCCCATGAACTACCAGTACAACGACCAGTTCGCCGCCGCGACGCGCCAGTTCGCCGACACGGCCGCGCGCATCAGCCACCTCACCCTCGACAGCGCCCAGAAGGTCTTCGGCCTGCAGCTGGCCACGCTGGAAGAGAACACCGAAGCCACGTTCGCGTTCTTCGGCGAAGCCGCCGACGTGCGTGACCTGGACGGCCTGAAGACCCTGTTCCCGAAGGGCGTGCAGGTGGCCCGCGAGAACGTCGAGCGCACCATCAGCACCGGCCAGGAAGTCTTCGGCACCACCGTGAAGACCAACGAAGCCATCGCGCAGATCGCCAAGAGCCAGATCGAGTCGGCGACCGTGCAGGCGCAGGCCGAGGCCGAGAAGGTCGTGAAGACGGCCACCAAGACGGCCGCCAAGCGTCGTTGATCCATCCGGTCCGGCGCGCGCCTCTCTCCCGCGCCGACACGAAGAACCCGGCAGCCCAGGCTGCCGGGTTTTTTGTTGCCCGCGCGCCGGGGGTCAGTGCGCCGCGGTGCCCTTGGCCGGCTCGTCCATCTTGTCGCCGAGCATCCTGCGCACGGCGACGAAGAACACCGGGATCAGCAGCAGGCCGAGGAAGGTGGCGAACAGCATGCCACCGATCACGCCGGTGCCGATGGCGTGGCGTGCGTTGGCGCCGGCGCCGGTGGACAGCGCCAGCGGGGTGACGCCCATGATGAATGCGAACGACGTCATCAGGATCGGGCGGAAGCGCAGGCGCGCGGCTTCGATCACCGCCTCGCGCAGGGTCTTGCCGGCGGCGCGCTCGAGCACCGCGAACTCGACGATCAGGATCGCGTTCTTCGCGGCCAGGCCGATCACCGTGACCATGCCGATCTTGAAGAAGATGTCGTTGGACAGGCCGCGGCCCATGGTGAACAGCACCGCGCCGAGGATGCCCAGCGGCACCACCAGCAGCACCGAGACCGGGATCGACCAGCTTTCGTACAGCGCCGCCAGGCACAGGAACACCACCACCACCGACAGCACCAGCAGCAGCGTGGCGGTGTTGCCGGCGATGATTTCCTGGTACGACAGGCCGGTCCAGTCGAAGCCGATGCCGGTGGGCAGCTCGCTGGTCACGATCTCCTCCATCGCCGCCATCGCCTCGCCGGAACTGCGGCCCGGCGCCGGCGAACCGTTGATGCTCACCGCCGAATAGCCGTTGTAGCGCGTGAGCGACGGCGTGTTCATCCGCCACTGCGCATGGACCACGTTGCTCAGCGGGATCATCGCGCGGTTGCCGTCCGCGGTCGCGGTGGCCGACGGCGTGTAGAAGCGCGAGAACGCCTCCGGCCCCATCCGGAACGGCGCATCGGCGCGCATGATCACGCGCTTGACGCGGCCCTCGGAGAAGTAGTCGTTGACGTACACCGGCGCCAGCATCAGCTGGATCGCGCTGTACACGTCGCCGACCGACATGCCCATCGCCTGCGCCTGCGCGCGGTCGACGTCGAGCACCAGCTGCGGCGCGTCCTGCAGCGTGTTCGGGCGCACATTGACCAGCAGGTCGGGCTTCTGCGCGGCGCTGGCGACCAGCGTGTCGCGCGCGGCGCCGAGCGCCTCGCGGCCGAGGCCGGCGCGGTCCTGCAGGTACATGTCGAAGCCGCCGAACTGGCCCAGGCCCTGGATCGTCGGCAGGTTGACCACGAAGATCTGCGCCTCCTTGATCCCGAACAGCGCGCCGTTGGCCTGCTGGATGAACTGCGGCACGGTCACGTCGCGCTCGTCCCAGTGCTTGAGCTTGACGAAGGCCATGCCGACGTTCTCGCCCTGGCCGACGAAGCTGAAGCCGGCGATCTGCATCATGCTCTCGAAGCCGTCCAGCCCCTGCATGGTCGCGCGCACTTCGTCGAACACCGCCTGCGTGCGCTGCAGGCTGGCGCCCGGCGGCAGCTGCACGATGGCCAGCGCATAACCCTGGTCCTCCTCCGGCACGAAGCTGCCCGGCAAGCGCGTGTACAGCACGCCACAGACCACGGTGATCGCCGCGAACACCACCATCCAGCGCGGCGCATGCCTGACCGCGCTGCCGATGTGGCCCACGTAGGTGTGGCTGATCCGGTCGTAGGCCTTGTTGAAGGTGCGATAGACGACGTTCGGCGGCTTCTTCTCGCCCGGCGCGTCATGCTGCTTGAGGAAGGTCGCGCACAGCGCCGGGGTGAAGCCCAGCGCAAGGAACGCCGAGAAGCCCATCGACATGGCGATGGTGATCGCGAACTGCTTGTAGATCTCGCCCGAGGCGCCGCCCTGCAGCGCGCTGGGGATGAACACGGCGGCCAGCACCACGGTGATCGCCACCACCGCGCCGGTGATCTGGCCCATCGCCTTCTCGGTGGCTTCCAGCGCCGGCAGGTGCTCCTCGGCCATGATCCGCTCGACGTTCTCGATCACGATGATCGCGTCGTCGACCACGATGCCGATCGCCAGGACCATCGCGAACAGCGTGAGCTGGTTGACGGTGAACCCGATCATGCTCAGGCCAAGGAACGTGCCCAGCAGCGCGACCGGGATCACGAGGGTGGGGATGATGGTCGCGCGCAGGTTCTGCAGGAACAGCAGCATCACCAGGAAGACGAGTACGACCGCCTCGACCAGGGTCATCACCACTTCCTGGATCGAGATCCGCACGAAGGTGGTGCTGTCGAACGGCGTGAACCACTCCACCCCGGAGGGGAAGGTGGCCTGCAGCTCGTCCATGCGCGCGGTCACCGCCTCGGCCACCGCCAGCGCGTTGGCGCCCGGCTGCAGCATCACCGCCACAGCGCCGACCGGCTGGCCGTCGAACTTGGCGTCGAAACCGTAGCCCTGCGCGCCAACCTCCACGCGCGCCACGTCGCCCAGGCGCACCAGCGCGCCGTCGGCGTCCGAACGCAGGATGATGTCGCGGAACTGCTCGGGGGTGCTGAAGCGGCCTTCGGCGGCGACGGTCGCGGTGAAGCCCTGGCCCTGCGGCGCCGGGTCGGAGCCGATCGAGCCGGCGGCGAACTGCGCGTTCTGCCCGCGCACCGCGGTGAGCACCTGCGAGGCGGACATGCCGTAGCCCTGCAGCTTCTCGGGGTCGAGCCAGATGTTCATCGCATACGACGAACCGAAGTGCTGGGTGTTGCCGACGCCGGGCACGCGCGCCAGCGGTTCGAGCACGCGCGAGGCGATCAGGTCGTTGAGCGCGTTGCGGTCCACCGCCGGGTCGCTGGAGCGCAGGCCGACCACCATCAGGAAGCCGGTGTTGGCCTTGGCCACCACCACGCCCTGCTGGATCACCTCGGTCGGCAGGCGTGGCGTCGCCAGCGACACCTTGTTCTGCACCTGCACCTGGGCGATGTCGGGATCGGAGCCGCTCTCGAAGGTCAGCGAGATCGACACGCCGCCGGACGAATTCGACGACGAACTGAAGTACAGCAGGTTGTCGATGCCGGTGAGCTGCTGCTCGATAACCTGGGTGACCGCCTGCTCGGCGGTGCGCGCATCGGCGCCGGGATAGCTGGCGCTGACCGTCACCTGCGGCGGCGCGACGTTGGGATACGACTCCACGCCCATGTTGAGCAGCGCGATCACGCCGCTGAGCGAGATCAGGATCGCGATGACCCAGGCGAAGACCGGATGGTGGATGAAGAACTTGGGCATGGCGGCTCAGCCCTGCGCGTCGTTCGCGGCGTCGCCGTCGGGCGTCCCGCCGGAGGGCTGCGCGTCGGCGGGCTTCGCATCGGCGGGCTTCGCATCGGCGGGCGCGGCAGGCGTCGGGGTCGGCGCCGCCGGCGCCGCGGCATCGCCCTCGCGCTTCCACGGCACGGCCTTCGCCGGCGCGTCGGGCTTCACCTTCTGCACGCCGGCCACGATCACCTGGTCGCCCGCGGCGAGCCCGCCGGTGACGATCCACTGGCCGTCCTGCGCCGAGGCGGCCTGCACGTTCTTGCGCGCCACCTTGCCGTCGCCGCCGACCACGTACACGTAGGGGCCGCTGGCGTCACGCAGCACCGCGGCCTGCGGGATCGCGAACACGCCGCGCTGCACGCCCAGCGTGGCCAGCAGGGTGACGTAGGTGCCCGGCAGCAGGCGCTTGTCGGGATTGGGTATGCGCGCGCGCAGCGATATCGCGCCGGTCGCGGGATCGACCACGTCCCCGGAGAAATCCAGCACGCCCTTGTGCGCGTGCTCGGTGCCGTCGGGCAGGCGCACCGACACCTGCGCCTCGCGGTCGCCCGAGGCCGCCACCGCGGCGCGGATGCGGTCGCGCTCGCTGACGCTGATCGAGAAGTTGACGTACAACGGGTCGACCTGGTCGACGGTGGTGAGCAGGGTGGCTTCGCCGGTGCCGACCAGGGCGCCCTCGGTGACGCGCTGCTTGCCGGCGATGCCCGCGATCGGCGCACGCACAGTGGCGTAGCCGAGGTTGATGCGGGCGGCGTCGACCGCGGCGCGGCCGGCCTGCACCGCCGCCGCCGCGCTGCGCTCGGCCGCCAGCGCGTTGTCGACGTCGGACTTGGAGATGAAGCTGGTCGGTGCCAGCTGGCGCGCACGATCGGCGTTGGCCTTTGCGTTCGCGTAACCGGCCTGCGCCTGCGCCAGCGAGGCCTGCGCCGTGCCCAGCGCCGCCTGCAGCTGCGCCGGATCGATCACGAACAGCACGTCGCCCTCGCGCACCTCGCCGCCCTCGGTGTAGACCCGCTTCTGCAGCACTCCGGGCACGCGCGCGCGCACGTCGGCACTGCGGAACGGCGACAGCCGGCCGGACAGTTCGCGCTGCAGCGGCACGTCGGATGTCGACGCGGTGACCACCTCCACTTCCGGCGGCGGCGGCGCGCCCTGGGGTTGCTCGTCCTTGCAGGCGGTCAGGGCCGCCAGGACCACGAGGGTGATCGGCGCGAATCGGGTCATGGGCGCGGTTCCAGCTGGAATTCGGGGGATCGTTCAATTACTGTACCGCCGAGTGTAACAAAATGCCCCGGGCCGCAACCCTGTCGATGGTCAGGGTCGGGCCGGGCCTGGGGCCACCCCCGCGCGCAGGCCCCGGAAAATGATGGATCAGAAAATGAATCTGATTCATAATGCGCGCCCCCGCGTCCCTGCCCCCACTTTCCCATGTCGTCCCAGGATCGCAAGCAGCGCGAGTTCGCGCTGCGCGAACAACGCTTCCTCGACACCGCCCAGGCGCTGATCCAGCGTGATGGCCTGCTGGCGCTGCAGATGTCGAAGCTGGCAGAGGAATGCGAATACGCGATCGGCACCCTGTACAAGCATTTCGCCAGCAAGGAAGACCTGCTGGTGGCACTGTCCACCCGCAATTGCCTGGATCGCGTCGACCTGTTCGAGCGGGCCGCGCGCTGGGACGGGCCCACCCGCGAGCGCATGCTGGCGCTGGCGCTGGCCGACCTGATCGTGCTGCGCGAGCAGCCCGAGCACTTCCGGCTGGCCCAGTTCGTGTGGACCGACGTGGTCTGGGGCGCCGCCTCGGAAGCCTCCCGGCGCCAGGCGCTCGCGGCCTGCGAACCGCTGGCCCGGCTGATCGACTCGATCGCGGCCGAGGCCCGCCGCGTGGGCGACCTGCCCGCCGGGTTCGCGCTGTCCGACCAGGCCCTGACGATCGGCCCTTGGACCCTGTGCCTGGGGATGCATACGCTGGCGCAGCAACAAGGCCTGCTCGAAGCCGACCAGATCGGCGACCCGTACCGGCTGCTGTTCCAGCACCTGCATTACCTGCTCAACGGCTACGGCTGGCAGCCGCTGTTCGACCCGGCCGACGACGATGCGCTCGACCAGGACATCGAACGGTTGTGCCGCGACGTGTTCGATGTTCCCTGTCCCTACCCGCTCCCGTTGCGCTGACCCGCTCCACGACACTTCCTCCGGAAAACACCCCATGTCCACCTCGCCCCCCCGGCGCAAGCCCCGCTTCGCCCTGCGCATGACCCTGATGCTGGTCGCCGTCGTCCTGATCTTCGGCGGCGTGTTCGCGATCAAGGCCGTGATCGGCGCGCAGACCAACAAGTTCTTCGACAACATGCCGCAGCCCGCCGCCGCGGTGAGCTCGGCCGTGGTGAAGACCGAGCGCTGGGCCGACGACGCGTCCGCCGTCGGCACCTTCGTCGCGGTCAACGGCACCGACGTCACCACCGAGTCGGGCGGCGTGGTGCGCGCCATCGAGTTCGAGGCCGGGCAGCCGGTACGCGCCGGCGACGTGCTGGTGCGGCTGAACTCCGACAACGAGCAGGCCACGCTGAAGGCGCTGGACACCTCCGCGCGGCTGGCCCAGGTGCAGGCCGAGCGCTGGCAGCAGCTGGGCAAGGACAAGCTGGTCTCGCTGGACGAAGTGCAGCAGCGCGTCGCCGCCGCCGCCAGCAGCCAGGCGCAGGCCGAAGCGCAGCGCGCGCTGATCGCGCAGAAGACCATCCGCGCGCCGTTCAGCGGCGAACTGGGCATCCGCAAGGTCAACCTCGGACAGTTCATCGCGCCGGGCAGCCCGATCGTCAGCCTGCAGCAGCTCGACCCGATCTACGTCGACTTCACCCTGCCCGAGCAACGGATGGACACGTTCAAGCCCGGCACGCCGATCCGCGCCAGCGTCGACGCCCTGCCCGGGCAGGTGTTCGAGGGACAGGTGACGGCGATCGAGCCGCGGGTCGACCCGAACACCCGCAACTTCACCGCGCAGGCCACCGTGGCCAACCCGGACGGCGTGCTGCGCCCCGGCGCGTTCGCGCGCGTGGCCTTCGCGCTCGGCGGCGAGCGCGACGTGCTGGTGATCCCGCAGACCGCGGTCAGCTTCAACCCCTACGGCAACGCGGTGTTCGTGATCACCAAGACCGCGCGCAAGCCCGGCGAGACCGACATGCAGGGCAAGCCGCTGACCGGCGACAAGTTCATCGTCACCCAGCGCTTCATCAAGACCGGCGCCACCCGCGGCGACCTGATCGCGGTCACCGAGGGACTCAAGCCCGGCGAGGAGATCGCGACCAGCGGCCTGCTCAAGCTGCGCAACGACGCCGAGGTGACGATCAACAACACCGTGCAGCCGTCGGCGGAAGCAAAGCCCCAGGCCGAGAACCGCTGAGATTGCGCACGGGCCGTCGCCCCGCAACGGCCGCCCCCACCCCAGCCCTCCCCCGCGAACGGGGGAGGGGGAGCATGGATCGATGAAATTCACCGACATCTTCATCAACAAGCCGGTCCTGGCGATCGTCGTCAGCCTGTTCATCCTGATCTTCGGACTGCGTGCGTTCTCCGAGCTCAACGTGCGCCAGTACCCGGAGCTGCGCAACGCGGTGGTCAACGTCACCACCGTGTACTACGGCGCCGATGCCGACCTGATCCAGGGCTTCATCACCACCCCGCTGGAGCGCGAGATCGCCAGCGCCGAGGGCATCGACTACCTGTCCTCGACCAGTTCCGCCGGCGTGAGCACGATCCAGGCCTACATCCGCCTCGACCAGGACCCGAACGAGGCGCTCACCCAGATCGCCGCCAAGGTCAACAAGATGCGCGGGCAGCTGCCGCCGGAGTCGGAAGACCCGGTGATCGACCTGCAGCAGGGCCAGCAGATCGCGGCGATGTACGTGTCGTTCGCCAGCCAGACGCTCGACAACAACCAGATCACCGACTACCTGACCCGCGTGGTCCAGCCCAAGCTGGTCACCGTGCAGGGCGTGCAGCGCGCCGACATCCTCGGCGCCGGCACCTTCGCGATGCGCGTCTGGCTCAAGCCCGAGCGCATGACCGCGCTCAAGGTCACCGCCAGCGACGTGGCGATGGCGCTGCAGTCCAACAACGTGCTCTCGGCGGTGGGTTCGACCAAGGGCCAGATGGTCGCGATCGACATGACCGCGCGCACCGACCTGCGCAACGCCGACGAGTTCCGCCAGCTGGTGGTCCGCGAGCAGGACGGCGCGATCGTGCGCCTGGGCGACGTGGCCGACGTGGTGCTGGGCTCGGAGAACTACGGGACGTCCGTCCGCATCAACGGCGAGGCGGCCACGTTCATGGGCATCTTCGTCTCGCCCGACGCCAACTCGCTGGACGTGATCCGCAACGTGCGCGCGCTGTGGGACGACCAGATCGTGCCGCAGCTGCCCGAGGGCATCACCGCCACCATCCCCTACGACAGCACCGAGGCGATCCAGGACGCGATCAACGAGGTGGTGAGTACGATCATCGAGGCGGTCATCATCGTGATCGTGGTGATCTTCCTGTTCCTGGGCAGCATCCGCAGCGTGCTGATCCCGGCGGTCACGGTGCCGCTGTCGCTGATCGGCGCGCTGTTCCTGATGCTGCTGATGGGCTTCACCATCAACCTGCTGACCCTGCTGGCGATGGTGCTGGCGATCGGCATCGTGGTCGACGACGCGATCATCGTGCTGGAGAACATCCACCGCCACATCGAGGAGGGCATGTCGCCCTACGACGCCG
Source organism: Pseudomonadota bacterium (assembly GCA_020161335.1). Taxonomy (GTDB): domain Bacteria; phylum Pseudomonadota; class Gammaproteobacteria; order Xanthomonadales; family Xanthomonadaceae; genus Luteimonas. The sequence continues at coordinate 1,457 of JAIUOJ010000004.1, read as the reverse complement.
CGATCCGCGGCGCGCGCGAGCTGGCGTGGCCGGTGGTGGCGATGACCACCACCCTGGTCGCGGTGTACCTGCCGATCGGCTTCCAGGGCGGCCTGACCGGCGTGCTGTTCACGGAGTTCGCGTTCACCCTCGCCGGCGCGGTGCTGCTGTCGGGCATCATCGCGCTGACCCTGACGCCGATGATGAGCTCGCGGATCCTCAAACCGCACACCGAGGGCGGCAAGGGCAAGCTGGAGGCGTGGCTGGACGACCGCTTCGAGCGCCTGCGCCACGGTTACCAGCGGCGGCTGCACGGCGCGCTGGACACCAAGTCGGTGATCGCGCTGTTCGGCATCATCGTGCTGGTCTCGTGCGCGTTCCTGTACATGACCGCGCCCAAGGAGCAGGCACCCCTGGAGGACGAGGGCTTCATCTTCTCGATCGCGCAGGCCGACCCCTCGGCCACGCTCGACTACGTGGAGCGCTACACCGAGGAAGTCACCCGGATCGTCAAGGACGTGCCCGAGGTGCAGGACTACTTCCTGTTCAACGGCGGCTTCGGCGGCAGCGGCGGCGGCGCCAGCCCGATGGCCATGGCCGGCTTCGTGCTCAAGCCCTGGAGCGAACGCGACCGCTCCACCAAGCAGGTGCTCGACCAGGAGCTGCAGCCCAAGATCAGCCAGGTGACCGGCCTCAACACCTTCGCCCTGGTGCCGCCTTCGCTGCCCAGCGCCGGCGGCGACGGCGGCGGCGAGTTCATCATCGGCGGCGTCGGCGAGCTGTCGCAGCTGAGCGAACTGGCCGACGCGATCCTCGCCCGCGCGATGGACAGCAAGCGCTTCATCTTCCTCGACAAGGACCTCAAGATCGACAAGCCGCGGATCGAGGTGGAGATCGATCGCGACAAGGCGGCCAGCCTGGGCATCGACATGCGCACGCTGGCGGCGGACATGGCGGCGATGCTCTCGGGCGGCTACACCAACCGCTTCGCGATGCAGAACCGCTCCTACCTGGTGATCCCGCAGGTGCAGCGCAGCGACCGGCTCAACGCCAGCGCGCTGGAGAACTACTACACCCGCACCCGCGACGGCGACCTGATCCCGCTGTCGACGCTGGTGACGCTGAAGGAAAGCACCCAGCCGCAGTCGCTCAAGCGCTTCCAGCAGCTCAACGCGGTGTCGATCACGTTCGCGCCGCGCCCGGGCGTGAGCAAGGGCGAGGCGCTGGCGATCCTCGACCAGGCCGCGCGCGACGTGCTGCCGCAGGGCTACAGCGTCGACTACGCCGGCGAGTCGCGCCAGTTCAAGCACGAAGGCTCGGCGATGCTGCTGACCCTCGCGCTGGCGCTGATCATCATCTTCCTGGTGCTGTCGGCGCAGTTCGAGAGCTTCCGCGACGCGCTGATCATGCTGCTGACGGTGCCGATGGCGATCTGTGGCGCGCTGCTGGCGCTCAACGTGCTGGCGATCGTCAGCGGC
>JAIUOJ010000003.1 GCA_020161335.1 Pseudomonadota bacterium | reverse complement strand
GAGGGTCACGCCCTCGTGCAACACGCCCGCGATCACCGCGCCGAGCGCGATCTGCACCAGCGGCAGCGGCAGCGACCACGGCAGCATCCGCTGCAGGTAGCCGCTGGCCAGCACCGCCAGCAGCATCGCCAACACCAGTTCGATCGACGCCATCCCGTGTCCCTGCACCCACGCCCTGCCAAGATACCGCGCGCCGCCTGCACGCTTGCATGAACGCCCGTACGGCACCATCTTGCCTTTCCCGCCCCCGCGTCCCGGAGTTCCGCATGAGCGCCTTCGACCTGACCCCGCCCGATGCCCGCCAGCGCGCCACGCTGGAGGCCTCGCTCAGCGACGAGGAGCGCCACGTGCTGCTCTCGCACGGCACCGAGGCGCCGTTCTGCGGGGTGTTCCTCGACAACAAGCGCGAGGGCACCTACACCTGCCGCCTGTGCGGGCTGCCGCTGTTCCGCTCCAGCGCCAAGTTCGATTCCGGCACCGGCTGGCCGAGTTTCTTCGCGCCCTACGCGCCGGAGCACATCCGCTACGTGCGCGACACAACCTACGGCATGGTACGCACCGAGGAGGTCTGCGCGCGCTGCGGCAGCCACCTCGGCCACGTGTTTCCCGACGGCCCGCCGCCGACCCGCGAGCGGCATTGCCTGAACTCGGTCTCGCTGGCGTTCACGCCCGCGGGCGAGGCCCTGCCCGATCCGCTGGGCCGCGGCGACGCCCGTGCGGCGGCGGACGGCAGCTGAGCGCCAGCCCGTCGTCTCGCCGCGGCCACGGTCGCGCGCGCATACTCCAGCCCCTCCCGCCAAGGATCACCGCGCATGCAGTACCTGCTGCTGGTCTATATCGACCCGACCCTGATCGAGGCCCTGCCCGAGGGTGAGTACGACACGATGATGCGGCACTGCCTGCAGCACGCCGACGAGCTGCAGGCCGAAGGCACCCTGCTCGGCTTCCAGCAGCTCGAACCGGCCAGCACGGCCAAGGCGGTGCGTCGCCGCGAAGGCAAGGTGGCGGTGGTCGACGGCCCGTTCGCGGAGACCAAGGAACTGCTGGCCGGCTTCAACCTGGTCGAGGCCGACAGCCTGGAACACGCGATCGCGCTGGCCGAACAGCTGCCCTGGGCACGGACCGGCTGCATCGAGGTGCGCGCGCTGCGCGACGTGGGCGCCGTGCGCCGCCGGGTGGGACTGGCGGCATCGCCGCAGGCGGCCTGACCGCGGCGACCGCGGCGCTCAGGCGCCGGAGTCTTCCACCGCGTTCGCCGCCAGGTCCCAGCTCACCACGCAGTTGCGGCCACGCAGCTTGGCCGCGTACAGCGCGCGGTCGGCACCGCTGAGCAGGCGCGCCGGCGAGCGCGCGGCGTTGTCCGGCACCATCGCGCACACGCCGATGCTGACCGTCAGCCAGGGCGCGACGATCGAGGTGGGATGCGCCATCGCCGCCTCCTCCACGCGCCGGCGCAGCCGCTCCGCGACCAGCGCCGCCTGCGCCAGCGAGCGGTGCGGCAGCAGCAGCACGATCTCCTCGCCGCCGAAGCGCGCCACCATGCCGGCATCGTCTTCCACGAAGCCGGCGCAGATCCGCGCCAGCCGGCGCAGGCATTCGTCGCCGTGCAGGTGGCCGAGCGCGTCGTTGAGCTGCTTGAAGCAGTCGGCATCGACCAGCAGCAGCGACAGCGTGCCGCCCTCGCGCGCCAGCCGCTCGCAGTCGGCAACCAGCCGCTCGTCGAAGCCACGCCGGTTGGCGATGCCGGTCAACCCGTCCACGGTGGACAGCAGGCGCAGCTTCTCGTTGGCCGCCTCCAGTTCGGCGACCACGCGCGCGAGGTGGATCGCGCCGGCGATCTGGTGCGCCACCGCGTCGAACACGGTGCAGGTGGCGGCGCTGAAGAAGTCCTCGTCGGTGCTCTCGATGTTGAGCACGCCGTGCAGGCGGTCGCGATGGCGGATCGGCACCAGGTACTCCGAGCGCACGGCGGGGTTGCCGGCCACGTAGTCCGGATCGGCATGCACGTCGACGATCAGCTGCGCCTTGCCGGTGCGCGCGCAGCGGCCGGCCGCACCGAAGGCCACGTCCCACGGCAGGTCGTCCACCTGCTCCAGCGCGAGTTCGCCGGCCCAGACTTCCTGCACGAAGCGCTGGGTGGTGTCGTCAAGCAGGATGATGCTGGCGATGGCCACCGGCAGGCGGCCGACGAGGCAATCCACGATGCGCTGCAGGACTTCCTGCAGCCCGTCGGCCTGCAGCGCCTCGCGCGAGACCTGGGCCAGGATTTCGGCCAGGCGCACGCGATGGTCCGGTGCCGGCTGCCCGTGCACCGCCCCGCCCCGGTCCCATTTGGCCTGCCAGCCGAACTCGGGCATTCGACGTCCCCGACAAGTCGCGCCAGTGTACGCCTTGCCCGGCACGACGCGTGGCCCGCAACGGCGGCCGGATCACCGGCCCGGGCGGCCACCGAGGTGCTCGGCCAGGAACGCCAGCAGGCGCTGGTAGTACGCGCGCCGATTCTCTTCCTTGCGGAAGCCGTGGCCTTCGCTGTCCACGTACAGGGTCTGCACCGGTACGCCGGCCGCCTTGAGCGCCCGCTCCATCCGGCGGCTGTGCGCGATCGGCGCGATGTCGTCCGCGCCGCCGGCGGCGAGGAACACCGGCACCTTGATCTGCGACGCGAGGTTGACCGGCGAGCGCGTCGCCAGCGTGGACCGGTCACCCACCCAGTCATTCGCCCAGTTGCGCATCCAGCGCGAATGGCGCGCATCCTCCGCGTGCATCGCAACCAGGTCGTAAACGCCGACATAGCCGACCGCACAGCGATACAGGTCCGGCTCCTTGGCCACGCCCATCAGCGCGGCATATCCACCGTAGCTGGCGCCGACGAGGCAGATGCGCGCGGGATCGGCAACCCCGTCCGCGATCGCCCAACGGGTGGCATCGGTGAGGTCGTCCTGCATCGTGCCGCCCCACTCCCGCGCGCCGAGGTTGCGGAACGCGCGTCCATAGTTGCCCGATCCCCGGAAATTCACGCGCAGCACGGCGTAGCCGGCGGCCGCCAGCAGCTGCGCGTCGAGGTCGAAGCTCCAGTCGTCGTGGATGCCATAGGGGCCGCCGTGCGGCATCACCACCAGCGGCGCGCCGGAGGCCGGCGCGTCCCTTGGCAAGGTCAGGTAGCCGTGGAGGAGCGTGCCGTCGCGAGCCTTCAGCTCGACCTTGCGCGTGGCCGCCATCGCCTCGGGCAGGAACCAGTCCATCTGCGCGAACACGCCGTTGGCAGTGTTGGCGGCTGCATCCATCAGGAAGTACTCGCCGGGCACGCGCTCGTTCCACACCAGGACCAGCGACAGGCGCCCGTCGCGGCTGGCCGAGGTGATCGATACGCCCGAGCCGGGGAAGGCCTTCTCCAGGGTCCGGTAGCGCCGCGCCATCGGCGCGCCCTCGTCGAAGAAGGCCAGGCGCACGCCGTCGTCCTCGTAGCGCGCGCCGATCGGGGTACGCCCGTCGATGTCGTAGAGAATGGCCTGCGGATCGACCACCCGATCGCGCAGCAGCATCCTGCGTGCCAGCGTGCGCATGTCCCAGGCTTCGATCGCGTCCGGGCCTTCGGGCATGCTCACCTGCACGTATGCGGTGACGCCATCCGCGGCCATGCCCAGCGCGCGCGCGATGAAGCCGCTCTGCGCCGAGTCGTTGACCAGGCGCCAGTCGGCATCCGCGCCTTCGCGGTAGTACAGCTTGCGCGTGTTGCGCTCGTCCAGTCCGTCGGCGAAACGCACGCCGCCCGTGGGATCGAGCGTGAAATCGGCGCGCCGGATCGGCGCCGAGGCCACCACGCTGCGCCGCCCGCTGCGTACGCTCATCGATTCGACCTGGGTCTTTGGCGCCGTGCCCGGCACCCAGGTGGCGATCAGCACGCTGCCCGGCTCATCCACGCGCGGGTCGACGACCATGGCCAGCTCGACCGAGTCCGGCGCGCCATACCGCTGGACGATGCCGGCGCTCTCCTCGAAGCCGAACAGGCGCTTGATCCGCTTCTCGCCAATGGTCATCGCGTGCAGTTCGCCGGTGGCGTACAGCGGATCCTCGCTGCCGAAGGTCTGCGCCATCGAGATCACGATGCGCTCCTCGTCGACCCACCAGAAGTCCCATACCGCGGAGTTGCGGACGCCTGCACCGCCGGCCACGATCTGCTTGTCGGCACGGTTGATCACGACCAGGACCGTACGGTCCTCCAGTGGCATCGTCGCCGCGAGGTGCGTGCCGTCGGGCGAGATCTTGATGGTCTCGTAACGATCGCGCTGCACGTACGGCGTCAGATCGAGCGGTGCCTGCGCGCGCGCAATGCCCCCTGCGGTCGCGCACGCACCCACGCACGCCAGCAGCCATCCGATGGTCTTGTGCATCATCCTGTCCCCTGCCGCGCCCGCGGCCTCCCTGGCGGACATGCTAGCGCGCCCGGCGCCGGCGTCGGCCTGCACCGCACCATGCGGCGATCACCGCGAGCGCCTAACATCGCCCGGTGCGCATCCGGCCGCCACCGCGCCCGCGCCCCGACCGGAGGAGTTCCCATGCCGAACCGATGCGCCCGTGCCCTGCCCCGCCTCCTGCTCCCCGTGCTGTTCGCACTGGCCGCCGCTTCGACGCCCGCGGCCGAACCGGTGGCGACCGTGCGCGTCGCCTTCGACCGCGCCGGCGTCACGGCCACGCAGGCCACGGGGTTGGCCGACATCGCCGCGCAGCGCGCGGTCACTGCGGACGATCCGGTGCGCATCGCCTCGATCTCCAAGCTGGTGCTCGCCATCGGCGCGCTGCGGCTGGCCGAGGACGGCCAGCTCGACCTCGATGCCGACGTCTCCGACGCCCTCGGCTGGACGCTGCGCCATCCGCAACATCCCGACGTGCCGATCACGCTGCGCCTGCTGCTCTCGCACCGCGCCGGGCTGACCGATGCCGCCGGCTACTGGCAGGTGCCGCTCGGCGGCGAGTTCCGTACCCTCCTCGACGATCCCCGCGCCTGGGACGCGGACCATGCGCCGGGCACGTTCTTCCGCTATGCCAACGTCGGCTTCCCGCTGGTGGCCGCTGTGATGGAACGCACGACCGGCGAACGCTTCGACCTGCTGATGCAGCGCCTGGTGCTGGCACCGCTCGGTATCGCCGGCTGCTACAACTGGGAGAGCTGCGACGACGCCACCGCGGCGCGCGCGGTGGTGCTGTACGACGCCGGGCGCGCGCCCGTGCGCGACGACCTGCAAGGGCGCAAGCCGGCCTGCGGCGTCACGCCCGCCGCCGACGGCCGTTGCGACCTGTCGCGGTGGCGCGCCGGTGCCAACGGCGGCTTGTTCTCGCCGCAGGGCGGGCTGCGCATCTCCGCGAACGGGCTGGCGAAGATCGGCCGCCTGCTGCTGGGCGACGGCGAGGTGGACGGCGCGCGTCTGCTCTCGGCCGACTCGGTGCGCATGCTGGTCACCCCGCTGTGGACGCTCGCCCCGGGCAACGGCATCGGCCACGAGGAGGACAGCGGCAACGGCGAGGCGCGGGCGTTCTTCTGCCGCTATGGCCTGGCCGCGCAGACGCTGGCCACGCCCGACCCCGCGTGCGGCGACGATCCCTTCGGCGACGGCATCGCCCGCGTCGGCCATGCCGGCGACGCCTACGGGCTGAAGTCGGGGCTGTGGATCGACCGCGACGCCGGCACCGGCGTGGCCTACTTCGCGACCGCCGTCGACCCGCCGCCAGCGGGCCGGCACTCGGCCTTCACCGCCGTCGAGGAAGCACTGGCGCGCGGCGAGGCGGCCGCCGCGTCGCCGGCCGCGGGCGACGGGCCCGGCGACTGAACCGCGCGCGGCGGATCGCCGGCGGCATGTCGATCCCGCGCGCCGTGGTTCGTCGCCGACGCGTGGTACCCGTCGTCAACCCGACCCGCACAGGAGATCCGCATGGTCCAGGCCCTCAACCCCTATCTCAACTTCCCCGGCAACACGCTGGACGCCTTCGAGTTCTATCGCTCGGTGTTCGGCGGCGAGTTCCCGATGGTGCTGCGCTTCCGCGACTTCCCCGGCAACATGGGCGCGCCCGCGGAATCGGCCGACAAGATCGCGCACATCGCGCTGCCGGTGGGGCCGAACATGCTGATGGGCACCGACGTGATCGGCGATTCACTGGCGGCGTTCAAGCTCGGCACCAACAGCTACGTGGTGGTCACGCCGGACGATGCCGCCGAGGCAGGGCGCCTGTTCGATGGCCTGTCGGCCGGCGGCACGGTCGAGATGCCGCTGCAGGCCACCGAATGGGCCGAGCAGTACGGCATCTGCACCGATCGCTTCGGCGTGCAGTGGATGGTGAACTACGAAGGCGAGAACAAGTTCGGCGGCTGAGCGCGCCACCTCGCCATCCTCACGCCGGGGCGCAGGCCCCGGCCTCGTCGTCGGGCCGCCGCAGCGTCGCCGCGGCCCAGGCGTAGAGCGCCACGCCCAGCAGCGCGGTCGCGGCGCCGACATAGCCGGTGGAGGTCCAACCGAGGCCCGCACCGATCGCCAGGCCGCCCAGCCAGGGTCCAAGTGCGTTGGCGGCATTGAAGGCGGCGTGGTGCGACGCCGCCGCCAGGGTTTGCGCCTTGCCGGCGACATCCATCAGGTGCGACTGCAGCACCGGGCCGAGCGCGCCCATCAGGCCCACCGCCACCGTCGCCGGCAGCAGCGTCCACAGCGATCCGGCCGAGAGCGGGAACAACACCAGCACGATCGCCGCGCCGAGCAGGATCACCGGCACCGCGCGGAAGCCCATGCGGTCGAACAGCCAGCCGCCGAGGAAGTTGCCGGCGACGCCGCCCAGGCCGATCCCGGCCAGGCCCAGCGGGATCCATGCCGGTGACACGCCGGTCACCTGCAGCATCGTCGGCGCGAGGTAGCTGAAGACGCAGAACAGCCCGGCGAAGCCGATCGCGCCGATCGCCAGCGCCTGCCACACCGGCAGGCGATTGAAGGCACGCAGTTCATCCAGCGGCCGCGACGCCACGATCGCTTCGTTGCGCGGCATGAACAACGCCAGCAGCAGCACCGTGGCCAGCGCCACCGCCGACACCAGCACGAATGCCCAGCGCCAACCGACGGCCTGGCCCATCCACGTCGCCAGCGGATTGCCCAGCAGGATCGCCAGGGTCAGTCCCAGCATCACCAGGCTGATCGCCTTGCCGCGCGCCTGGGGCGGGCTTGCCGCCACCGCCGCGAGCGCGGCCACGCCGAAGTACGCCCCGTGTGGCAGGCCGGCGACGAAGCGCGCCAGCAGCATGCTCACGTAGTCCGGGGCCAGCGCGCTGGCCAGGTTGCCCAGCGCATAGAACCCCATCAGCGCCAGCAGCAGGGTCCGCCTGGACAGGCGCCCGCCGACGATCGCCAGCAGCGGCGCGCCGACCACCACGCCGAGCGCATAGGCGCTGATCAGATGGCCGACCTGCGGCTCGGTCACGCCGAAGCCTTCGACCATGTCCGGCATCAGGCCCATCGCCGAGAACTCGCTGGTGCCGATGGCGAAACCGCCGAGGCTGAGCGCCGCCAGCAGGCGGGCACGCCCTCGCGGCGTCATCGGGGCGGCAACGAGATCGGCGGGGGCTGTCATCGCTTCCATGCGGCATTGTGCTGCATCGCAGCATGGCCTGGAAGCCGCATGGGCGGAACGCTGTCGCGGCGGGCGCGGGCAAGCCGCGGCGTTTCGCCAACCCCGATCGCATCCGCAGTACGTTTGTCTCCTGCGACCGTCATCGAGGCCCGGCCCCGCCGGGAAGGGGAACGCACCATGTCCATCCGCACCGCCCTGCTGCTGGCCCTGGCCGCGGCGACCGCCGCCTGTCGCGCCACGCCGGCCGGGGACCCGCCCGCCGCGCCGGCCCACCCCGCGCCCGCGCAGGCCACCCTGCGCCCGTTCGCGGACGAGGCGCAGTTCGAGCAGTTGCTGGCGCGATGGACGACGCGCGCCGCGGCCGAACGCAAGCGCCAGGAGCAGCGGCTCGCGGCGATGGCCGCCACCCCGCCGCCGCCTCCACCGCCGCCGGCGCCCGTCGTCGCCGATGCCGCCGCGGCGGAAGCGCCGGCCGGCACTGCCGCGTCGACGGAGGAATCCATCACCAACGTGCAGACCGCCGGCGTCGACGAAGGTGGCATCGTCAAGCGCCATGGCGACCACCTCGTCGTCCTGCGCCGCGGCCGCCTGTTCACCGTTCGCGTCGGCGGCGATGCGCTGCAGCCGGTGTCGATGGTCGATGCCTACGGCCCGGGCATGGATCCCGGCGGCGCGTGGTACGACGAGATGCTGGTCGGCGGCAACACGGTGGTCGTGGTCGGCTACAGCTACGCGCGCGGCGGCACGGAACTGGTGCTGTTCGACATCTCGCGCGACGGCGCGCTGCGCTACCGCGACACCTGGCACCTGCGCAGCAACGACTACTACTCCGCGCGCAACTATGCCAGCCGCCTCGTCGGCGACACGCTGGTGTTCTACGCACCGATGGAGATCAATCCCTGGTCGCTGGCCGATCGCCGGTTCCTGCCTGCGTTGCGCCACTGGCGCGCCGAAGGCGGACGCGGCGACGACCACGGCGCGTTCAGGCGCATCCTGCCGGCGACGCGCATCTATCGCACCGACCAGGACCTCGATCCGTTCGAGGATGGCCTCATGCTGCACACCGTGACCCGCTGCGACCTCTCGGCACCGGTGTTCGACTGCAGCGCCAGCGCGGTGCTCGGCCCGTCCGGGCGCGTGTTCTACGTCTCCACCGATTCGGTCTTCGTGTGGACCACGTCGCATGACGCAACCCAGGCCGACCGCTCCGCGGTGTTCCGCCTGCCGCTCGGCGACGCTGCGCCCACCGCGCTGAAGACGCGCGGCACGCCGATCGACCAGCTGTCGTTCCTGCACGACGGCAGCGGCCACCTCAACGTGCTGGTGTCCGAGTTCGGCAGCGGTGAAGGCATGTGGGGCGACGAGAGCGCCGGCGGCGCGCTGGCCCTGCTGCGCGTGCCGCTGGACAGCTTCGGCGACGGCAGCACGGCCGCGCCCGCGTCGGCCTATCGTCGCCTGCCCGGCAGTACCGACGGCGACCTGCAGAACCGCTACGTCGGCGACTGGCTGCTGTACGGCCGCGCGCCCTACCGCTGGCGGCGCGACGCGACCAGCCTCCCCGGGTCGACCGCGCATGCGCTGCGCTACGCCGGCACCGGCGACGTGCAGGCGCTGGCGCTGGGCCACGGCACCGAACGCATCGAGGCGATGGGCGGCGATGCGATCCTCGTCGGCAGCGCCGGCCAGGACCTGCAGTTCACCAGCGTGCGGCTCGGCGCGCGCGACGCGGCGACCTCGCACGTGTACGTGCAGGCCAACGCGGCGCAGGGCGAGAGCCGCACCCACGGCTTCTTCTACCGCGGCGAAAGCGGCACGCAGGGGATCGTCGGCCTGCCGGTGGTCTCGCAGCGGCGCGGCAACACGATGCAGCGCTACCTCGACGAGTCCGCCGCGGTGCTCTACCTGCGCAACCGTGACCTCGCGCTGTCGCGCATGGGCACGCTGGTGGCCGATGCCGATCGCGCCGTCGACGACGGCTGCAAGGCGAGCTGCGTGGACTGGTACGGCAACGCCCGCCCGATCTTCATCGGCGAACGCGTGTTCGCGCTGCTGGGCTATGAACTGGTGGAAGGCCGCGTCGCCAACGAGCGCATCGTCGAGCGTCGGCGCACCAGCTTCGCGCCGGCGGCGGCGATCAGCGACTGATTGCCGGCGCAGCGCACCCCGCGCGCCGTCGCCGCGCGCGGCGCGCGGCAAGATCCGGCCTCGCCCACGGCCAACCCGCCGCCGCATGCCCGCACGTCACCCCGCTCCACCGTCGCGCGCCTGGGCGGGCGCTGCCCTTGCCGGCATCGTCGCGTTCCTTGCTGCGGCGTTGGCCCTGCACGGGTTGCGGCCCGACCTCGACCCCGTCCACAGCCAGATGAGCCTGTCCCTGGTCGGCGCCCGGGGCCCACTGCTGCAGGCCGCCTATGTCGCGCTCGGCGCGGCGATGGCGGGACTGGCCATCGGCGTGTACCGCGCACTGTCGCCACCGGCGCGCAGCGTCGCTCCGCTGCTGCTGTTCGTGCTCGGCGGCCTGTCGCTGACGACCAGCGCCTACGCGTTAACAGACCCTCGTCCACGGCATCAGCACGCAGGGTGCGTTCCTGTTCGCCACCAGCGGGCTCGTGCTGCAGGCGCTGCGCTTCCGGCGCGACGCGCGATGGCGCGAGGCCGCGCGATGGCTGCTGCCGTGGGCGCTCGCCTGCTTCGCGGCGGTGTGGGTGCTGGCGCTGTGGCGCGAGGCCCCGCGCGGGCTCGCGCAGAAACTGGTGATCGCGCTGATCGTCGGCTGGCTGGCGGCGGTCGTGGGCCTGCTGTGGCGTCGCGGCGCACGCGGTGCCGGCGCGCGATGATGTCCCGGACCTCCCGGCCACCGCGCGCCGTCGACAAGGGGGCCCGCGCCAGCCTATGATCCGCGCGCGTTCCGGCAGCGATCCGGCCCGGGGCGTGGTGGCTGCCGCGCAACGCGGCTGCGGCCGGGGAGCCGCGATCGCCACTGCCAACCATGGGGAACCAAGGATGATCCGTTTCGTCTTCGCGGCCTGCCTGGCCGCCGTCGCCTGCCTGCTGCCCGCCGCGCCCGCATTCGCGCAGGACGAACAGGCGGAGCATCCGGTCTTCTCGCTGCCGTGGCAGAAGGGCCCGGCCACCGGCCGCCTCGGCACGCGCGCGACCATCCGCGTGCCCGCGGGCTACGTGTTCCTCGATGCGCCCAACACGCGCAAGCTCAACGACATGTTCGAGAACCCGTCGTCGGACGCGGACGAATACGTGATCGCGCCCGAGTCGCTGGACTGGATGGCGTACTTCACCTTCAACGACATCGGCTACGTGAAGGATGACGAGACGCTGAAGCCGGACGACGTGCTGGCCAGCATCCGCGAAGGCGTCGAGTACGGCAACGAGGAGCGTCGCCAGCGCGGCTGGGCCACGCTGAAGCTGCGCGGCTGGGCGGCCGAGCCCAAGTACGACGCACAGCTCAACGCGCTGGCCTGGGCAGTACTGCTGCAGGCCGAGGACACGCAGTCGGAAGTGGTCAACTACAACACGCGCCTGCTGGGGCGCCACGGGGTGATGGAAGTGACCCTGGTCGCCGATCCCGAACAGCTCACCGCATCGATCGGCGACTTCAAGACGCTGGTGCCGGGCTACGAGTTCGCCTCGGGCGAGAAGTACAGCGAGTTCCGTCCCGGCGACCATGTCGCCGAGATCGGCCTGGCCGCCCTGATCACCGGCGGTGCCGCGGCGGTCGCCTCGAAGAAGGGCTGGCTGGCCGCGATCGGCATCGCGCTCGCCAAGTTCTGGAAGCTGATCCTGGTCGGCGTCGCGGGCATCGGCATCGCGATCAAGAAGTTCTTCGGCAAGAAGGACGACCACGCGTCGTCGTGAGCCACGTCGAGACCGAGTTCCTGCTGGTGGCGGGCATCCTCGCCTTCTACCTGTTCGACTCGGCGCGGCTGCTGCACTTCGACGACCTGGTGATCGCGCCCGTGCGCGGCGCCTGGCGGATCGTCCCCGGCGGCACGCTGGAAGTGCGCGGCCGCTTCCTGCACCTGCCCAACCCGCTGTGGCCGGCGGGCACGCGCTTCATCGCCGGCTGGCTGCACCCCGCCGCCGCGATCGAGGACGCCGACGCCGTGCGCAACTTCGCCCGCAGGCTGTGGCCGGTGCGCGCGGGCTGCATGCTGGTCGCGGGCCTGGTGCTGGTCGCGATTCCGCTGCTGCTGCTCGTGCATCGCGATCCGGCCTGGCTGCTCGCGGCACTGGCGGCTGCCAGCCTGGTGACGCTGGCGATGCTGGCGCTGCTGTTCGCGCGACGCAAGGCGCTGCGGCTGGACACGCGCAGGCTGCTGGCGCTGTCGGCCGAGTCGCTGCTGTGCCCTCCATGCGCCCCCAACATGTATCGCAAGCTGTGCGCCTGGCGCGGCTGGCGCGGCGATCCGGTGGCGTTCGCCGCGCACCACCTGCCGTCGGCGGCGCGGCCCGCGCTGCGCGCCGGGATCGAAGCGCGGATCGCGCTGTTCGCGCTGGTCGACGACGACGAGGACGGCCGCGTCGGCGCCGTGCACGCGGCACGCGGCCGCATCCGGAGCGAACTCGCATGAACTTCGTGCTGGTCGTGGTGATCGTCACCGGCCTCGTCCTCGGCTACTGGCTGGTGAGCGCGCTGCTGTCGCCGCCACCGGCGCGCCACGGCGCGGAGATCGATCCGGCGGATGATCCGGCCGGCGATCCAGCGGACGTCGCGTCCGAGCCGCCAGCGCGCAGCGACCTCGACGAGACCCCGCTGCCGCACCGCCACTGGACCGTCGTGCTCGGCACCCGCGCGGAGGCCGACGTGAGCACGCTGTCGGCGGCGTATCGCCGCGCGCTCGCCCGGTACGCCGCAGCCGACGACGACACGCTGGCGCCGGAGCTGCGCGCGCTGGCGCGGAAGCGGCGCGCCGAGATCGAAGCGGCCTACCTCGAGGCGATGCGCGCGCGGCGCTGATTGCCGCTGCCCGGGTGGCGCCGGTTTACTCGCCGCAGTCGCCCGGCGTGCGCTGGCGCAATTCCAGGCACAGCCGATCGGCCTGCTGCACGTCGCCCGCCGCGCGCAGCAACGCCGCCAGTCCGCGGGTGGCCTCGACATCCAGCGGAGCCTGCGCCAGCACGCGGCGATACCAGCCCTCGGCCGCGGCGCGATCGCCATCCGCCTGCAACCGTGTCGCCACCAGCACGCCCAGCGGCGCCTGCCACGGGCGAACCTGCGCGGGATTGCGCGCGTAGGTCCGCTCCATCGCCGCATAGGCGCGCTCGAACCATGGCAACGCCTCGGCTTCGCGCCCGGACAGCCCGAGCACGTCGCCGATGTTGATCATCGCGCCCCAGGCGTCCGGATCGAGCTCGACGCTGCGTGCATAGGCCGCCAGGGCATCGTCGAAGCGCCCTTGCGCGCTGGCCGCGAAGCCCGCGGCCTTGTGCGCGGCGGCGGACGTCGGTTCGACGACGATGGCGCGGTCGGCCAGCTGTCGCGCACGCTCGACCTGCGCACGCTGCGGTTCACGCTGCAGATACCCGCTGGCCAGCGCATCGCCGAGGGTGCGGAACTCGATCGCGCCTTCATCCGGCGACTGCGGCCATCGCAGCGCGCGCTGCACCAGGGCATTCGCCAGTCCTGCCAGCGCGACCGGATCCTCCTGGCGCAGGCCGAGCACGCGCTGGTACAGCTCGATGGCCGCTTCGTTGTCGCCACGCGCGAACTGGAAGTACGCATCGTCCGCGCGCGCCAGCAGCGCGACGCGATCGGCGCCGGCATCCGTCGCGGCCGACGGCGCGGCGGATGGGTCCGGACGACCCGGCCAGGCGAGCCACGCAGCTGCAACGACGACGACCAGCACGCAGGTCGCCAGCGGCCAGCTGACCGTCGCCGCACGGGCCACCGGCGGCGGTCCTGGCGGCTCGCCCCCGCCGGCGGTGGAGACCGGGGCCCGCAGGCGATACCCGCGCTTGGCGATCGTGTCCACGTAGCGCGGCGCGCGGGCGTCGTCGTCCAGCGCCTGCCGCAACTTGGATACGGTGCGCGCGAGGGCGTCCTCGCCCACCACCATGCCCGGCCACAGCGTGGCGAGGATCGTCTCGCGCGAGACCACGTCGCCGGGCCTCGCGGCCAGCAGGAACAGCAGGTCCATCACCTTCGGTTCGATCCGGACCACGCCGGCCGGCCCGCTCAGTTCGCAGGCGGCCCGGTCCGCGCGCCACGCGCCCACGCGCACCACCTCGCCGCAACCGCTTGATTCCACGCGCGTCATCCTGCCGGGAGAAAGAGATCAGGAAAGCGGGAGCCTTCCGCCATGGTCCGATAGCATGGGCCGGCGTTCACTGGGCCCGCAAGCCGCGGCAGGTCCGCGGCGCCACCTGGACCCGCCATGCAACGATCCGCCCGCTTCATTGGCCCTGCCCTGCGCACCGGCCTGTCCGCCCTGCTGCTGGCCGCGGCAGGCTGCACCGGCGCACACGAGGGCAGCGCGACGGGTAGCGCCGACCCACCCACGGCGGATCAGGTGCCGGTGGCGGACCTGCGCGCGGATTTCGACGCGCTCTACGCCGGTCTCCGCGACGCCCACTTCGACCTCTACGCGCGGCGCGATCGCGATGCCTACGATGCCCGGTACCGCGCCATGCGCGCCGGATTCGACCACCCGCTGACGCCGCTGCAGGCCCGCATCGCGTTCCAGCGCTTCGTCGCCTACGGCAACGTCGCGCATGCGCGCATCGACCCGCCGCTGGCGGAGTGGGAGCGCTTCCGCACGGGCGGCGGCAAGGCCTTCCCGCTGTTCGTGCGGGTGCAGGGCGGGCAGGCGTGGATCATCGACGGCACCCGCGGCCTCGACGCGGTGGAGCCGGGCGATCGCCTGCTGTCGGTCGACGGCGTGCCCGCACTGGCCTGGCTCGAGCGCTTGCGCGAGCACCTTTCCGCCGACAACGACTACATGGCGTGGGCCCAGCTCGAACGGCAACTGCCCCTGCTGGCGTGGCTGGAGTTCGGCGAACGGCCCATGTTCCAGATCGAAGTCGCCAAGCCCGACGATCGCAGGATCAGCCTCGCGCTGCCCGCGCGGGCGCGGGGCGAACCGGTGACCACCCACTCCGCCGGCGTCCCGGCCCGCTTCGAGCTCGACGCGAACACGCGCGAGGCGAGGATGCTGGCCGACGGCATCGCCTACCTGCGGCCGGGCCCGTTCTACGACAACCGTCCGCAAGCAACGCATCCCTGGGATCCCACGGACTTCCGCGGGTTCCTCGACGCGGCATTCGCCGACATGCTCGCGCGCGGCGCGACGCGACTCCTGATCGACCTGCGCGACAATCCCGGTGGCGACAACAGCTTCAGCGATCCGATGATCGCCTGGTTCGCCGATCGCCCGTTCCGCTTCAGCGATGCGTTCGAGATCCGGGTCAGCGACGCCACCATCCAGTCCAACCGCCGCCGGCTGGACGCGCAAGGCGCGGGCGACCCGGACAGCACCTCGCATCGACTGGCCGACGCCTACGCGGGCCAGGCACCGGGCAGCGTCGTCCGCTTCCCGATCCCGATGGTCGCACCGCGCAGCGCACCGCGCTTCGAGGGCGATGTCTATGTGCTGGTCAATCGCCACACCTATTCCAACGCGACGCTGGTTGCGGCCATCGTGCAGGACTTCGGCTTCGGCCGGGTGCTCGGGGAGGAGACCTCCGACCTGGCGAGCACGTACGGCGCGATGGAAAGTTTCACCTTGCCGCGGACCGGCCTGGAGGTGGGTTATCCCAAGGCGCGGATCCTGCGGCCCAACGGCGATCCGGTCGCACGCGGCGTCGTGCCCGACCTCGCGATCGCGACGCCCGTCAGCAGCGACACCGACGTGGTGCTGCAGGAGGCAATCGAGCTGATCCGGCAGCGACCGGGCCCCTCGATGCCTTGAGCCGCCGAAGCCAACGCACCGGGTTAGGATGACGCCCCGCATCGAGTCGACGATCGTGTCCCGCTACACAGGCCCCCTGCTCACCCGCGACATCGGCAACGCGCTGCACGCCGCGCGCGATGCCCGCGCCGCGACATGGTCCGGCTCGCTCGACCTTGGCCTGCGCCAGACGCAGGCGGTGCCCGGCGCCACTCACTGGCACTGGCAGGGTCGCGACTGGCCTTATCCGGAGCGTCTCAAGGACCGCGCGATCCATTACTGGGATGGCGAAGGCTTCGTGCCCGCATCGCGCTACGGCCGCGCGCTGTACAAGCTGGTGCCCACGCCGTGGGGCGCACCGACGTTCGAGATCGACGGCATCAAGATGCTGCCGACCGCGAAGGCGTCGCCCTTCGAGGACGCGCGCACCAAGGTGGCCCTGGTCGAACCGCGCGGCAAGCGCGTGCTCGATACCTGCGGCGGGCTCGGCTACTTCGCCGCGTGCGCGCTGGACGCGGGCGTGGCACGCGTGCATTCGTTCGAGAAGAGCGAGGACGTGCTGTGGCTGCGCACGCTCAATCCGTGGTCGCCTGATCCGGATTCGCCGGAAGCCGCGGGTCGCTTCACGCTGGAACACGCCGACGTGTCCAAGGCCATCGAGCACCTGCCGGATGCCGCGTTCGATGCCATCCTGCACGACCCGCCGCGCTTCGGCATTGCCGGCGAACTGTACTCGCAGGCGTTCTACGACCAGCTCGCGCGCGTGCTGCGTCGCGGCGGCAAGCTGTTCCACTACACCGGCAGCCCCAACAAACTGACCAGCGGCCGCGACGTGCCGCGTGAAGTGGCGAAGCGCCTGGAGAAGGCCGGCTTCAGGACGCAGCTCGCGCTGGACGGCGTGCTCGCTTCGAAGCGTTGAGCAAGGCACGGCAAGGGCGGCACCTTCACGTCGTCGCGAGTTGTCCGAACGCCAGCTATCCGCGAGCCCTGGATGTGTCGCGCGGGTGCGCCGGCATTCAGGCCCGGGGCACGCTGGTCACTGGGGATTGATGCCGCAAGCGCCAGCATGGACACCTGTCCACCACGCAGGAGTCGCCGCCATGAGCGTGCTCTTTCCCGTCAACGCGGAACGTTCCAACAGCAAGGTCGCGGCGATCTTCGACGACGAGGCCTCGGCGCGGACCATCGCGAACGCATTGCGCATCGAACTTGGATTGGCACCAGGGCAGGCACAGGTGGTGGCGCCGCACGACCGCCGTCCCGGCCGCAAGCGGCTGCCCGATGGAGGCGGCGGCGTCCGCATCCTCGTGCGCGCGCACTACCGGCTCGGCATCGCGGGCCTGGCGGTCGGCACGCTGGCCTGGCTCGCGCTGCGCGCCGCCGAGGTGACCGCCGTGCTGTCGTCACCGGGGCTGTCCGCCGCGCTGATCATCGGCTACGGCGGCATCTTCGGACTGATGGCGGGCCGACTGGTGTCGGTGCGCCCCGACCAGGATCCCTGCCTCATCAAGGTCAGGCACGCGCTCAGGGAGGGTCGGTCAGCGGTGGTGGTGCATGTCGATACGCCCGAACAGCGCGACCTCGCCGAACGCACGCTGGCCGACTGCGGCGGCGAAACCATCCGCGCGCCGTAGCGCGGGGTCATTCGCGCTCCCGCCACCATGCCCGCGTCGACTGCGGTGCATCGAGCGTGAAGCGTTCGCCCATGCGCGGCGTGGCCAGCGCGATGCCGCGTTCGGCGGTGAGCGCGGTAACGCGTTCGAACGGGTCGGTCCAGGCGTGCATGGCGAGGTCGAAGGTGCCGTTGTGCACCGGCAGCAGCACGCGACCGCGCAGGTCGACGTGCGCCTGCACGGTCTCCTCCGGCTGCATGTGCACGTAGGCCCACTTCGGATCGTAGGCACCGGTCTCCAGCAGGGTGACGTCGAACGGGCCGAAGCGGCGGCCGATCTCGGCGAAGCCGTCGAAGTAGCCGGTGTCGCCGCTGAAGAACAGGCGCAGGCCGGCATCGTGTTCACCCTGGGGCGGATCGATCACCACCCACGACGTCCACAGCGTGCGGTCGCGATCGAACAGGCCGCGGCCGGAGAAATGCTGCGCCGGCGTGGAGACGAGGCGCAGGCCATCGACATCGGCTTCCTGCCACCAGTCGAACTGGCGCACCTTTTCCGCGGGCACGCCCCACGCCACCAGGCGATCGCCCACGCCCAGCGGGGCGTAGAACGCATCGGTCTTTCCAGCCAGCCGCTGCACGGCGTCGTGGTCGAGGTGGTCGTAATGGTCGTGCGACAGCAGCACGCCGCGCAGCGGCGGCAGGTCGTCCAGCGCGATCGGTGGCGCGTGGAAGCGCTTCGGGCCCATCCACTGCATCGGCGAGGCGCGCTCGGCGAATACCGGATCGGTGATCCAGTAGCCGCCGCGCAGCTTGATCAGCACCGTCGAGTGGCCCAGCCGGAACAGGCTGCGATCAGGGGCCGCGTCGAGCGCCTCGCGCGTGAGCGGCAGCACCACCGGCGGGGTCGTCGGCACCGTGTCGGCGGGCTTGTGGAAGGTGAAGTCCCACAGCACGCGCGCCATGAAGCTCAGGTCTTCCGGCGGACGGGGCTTGGGGTTGCGAAAACGGCCATCGGCCGCTTGCGGGGACGTCGAGTAGGTCTCGACCGGGCGGTCGGTGCGGACGAAGGACAGGGTGCAGGCACTCACGGCGAGGGCTCCAACGGTGGCGGCCAGGGCCAATGCGACGCGCCGGCGGGGCTTGCGCGGGGCGGCAGCGACGGGCCGGGGCGGGGGTGGGCGGGACATGGTGGGGCCTAAAAACTACACGGTGCAGTGTAATTGTCCGGTTCGGAAAAGTAAACTGCCCGGTGTAAACTTGTCGCCATGCCCCAAGCCGCCGCCCCCACCCGCCTGACCGACCGCAAGCGCGCGGCGATCCTGGCCGCGGCCGTGGCCGAATTCCGCGCGTCCGGGTTCGACGCCACCAGCATGGACCGGGTCGCCGCGACCGCCGGCGTGTCCAAGCGCACCGTGTACAACCACTTCCCGAGCAAGGACGCGCTGTTCCTGCAGATCCTCGGCGACATGATGGCGCGCGGCAGCGACGCCCTCGACCTGCCCTATCGCGCCGACGCACCCGTGCGCGGGCAACTGCTGGAGCTGGTGCAACGCAAGCTGCAGCTGTTGCACGACCCGGATTTCGCCGACCTCGCGCGCATCGCCATCGTCGCCGGCCTGCACCATCCGGACCTCGCGCGCGCGATGATCGCCACCCTCGGCCAGCGCGAAGCCGGCTTCGCCGCCTGGGTGCGTGCCGCGGCCGACGACGGCAAGCTCGCGACCGACGATCCGGCATTCGCCGCGCAGCAGCTCGAATCGCTGGTCAAGGGCTTCGCGTTCTGGCCGCAGGTGGCGATGGGGCAGCCCTTGCTGGCCGAACCGGCGCAGGCCGCCGTCGCCACCGCCGCCGTCGACATGTTCCTCGCGCGCTACGGCTGAGGACGCACGCAGCCCGGGCGAGGAAGGGCCCGCGGCTTCACGCAGCACTCGCGCGGCAATCGCCAGAGTCTTCCGCCACCGAAACCCGCCATGTCCGCCATGCGCCTGCTTGTCCTGCTTGCCGCCATCGCCATGCCCGTCGTGGCCTGGCTTTCGAATACCGGCGCCTTCGGGCCGGACAACGGCACCGTGTCCGACCGCTATCCGACGCTCCTCGTCGCCGCCGGATACGCATTCTCGATCTGGGGCGCGATCTTCCTGCTCGACCTGGCCTACGCCGCATGGCAGGCCACCGGCGACCGCAAACGCGATGCGACGCTGGACCGGGTTGCGCCCTGGGCCGCCGCGGGATTCGCGCTCACCACGCTTTGGATGCCGCTGTTCTCGATGCAGCACTTCGGGCTTTGCCTGCTGGTGATCTTCGGCGCGACGGCCTGCCTGGTGCGCGCCGCGTGGATCCTCTCGCGCGATCCCGCCCGCGTCCGCGGACAGCGATGGCTGGCGTGGCTGCCGCTGTCGCTGCACGCCGGCTGGCTGTCGCTGGCCGCGTTCCTCAACCTGGCGCAGGTGATCGTGGCGTTCGAGTGGCTGTCCGCCTCGCAGCAGTTGCCGTGGAGCCTGGCGTTGTTCGGCCTCGCGGCGGCGATGCTGCTGGTGCTCAACCACGGCATGCGCGGCAACGTGGCCTATGCGCTTGCGGCGTTGTGGGCGCTGGTGGCGGTGTACGTGAAGCAGTCCGGGCACGGCTTGCCCGGCGCGGCCACCGCCGCGTGGGTGGCGCTGGCGATCGCGGCGGGGCTGGCGCTGCAGACGCTGCTGCTCGGACGCAGGCACGCCTGACCGCGCGCCACGGCAATGGATGCCCGATCGTCGGGCCACCCGCGCTGCCACTACAATCGCGCCTGCTCCCGACAGGCGCCACCATGGCTCCCAATGCCACCATCCATCGCGTGGAACTGCAGGTCAGCGACATGGACCGGCATTACTACGCCAGCCACAGCCTGACGCTGGCGCAGCACCCGTCGGAAACGCCGGAGCGGCTGATGGTGCGGCTGCTGGCGTTCGCGTTGTTCGCGGACGAGCGGCTCGAGTTCGGCCGCGGCCTGAGCACCGAGGAAGACCCCGACCTGTGGCAGCGCGACTACACCGGCGACGTGCTGCTGTGGATCGACCTCGGCCAACCGGACGAAAGCCGCATCCGCAAGGCCTGCGGTCGCGCGCGCCAGGTGGTCGTGGTGAACTACAGCGGCAACAGCGCCGACATCTGGTGGGGCAAGCAGTCCGCGGCGCTGTCGCGGCTGAAGAACCTCACCGTGATCGACTTCGCCCCCGACGTCGTCGAGCGCGCGGTGACGCTGCTGGCACGGAGCATGCGCCTGACCGCGATGATCCAGGACGGCGAGCTGCAGCTGATGGACGAGCAGCAGAGCGTGACGCTGCCGCACCGCACGCGGATGGCGCCGGCCGGTTGAAGCCGGCGCATCGTCGGGCTGACGTCGCCAGGCGTCACCCGCTGGCGGACGCCACGCCGGCCACTGCAACCTGAATGCGGTCGACGCGCTTTGTGAGAATCGGCCAGCGCATCCGCCTGCGCGATGCACCACACATCACTGCTGCAGTGCGTGACGCCGGCGCATCGCGCGTGGACTATGCTGCGCGCGAGGAAATGGTTCGATCGCACGTGGCTTGGGATCCACGCGGCACGAACCCGGGACTGCCCGAGGATCGGCAGGGTTTGAAGATGCGCGTCGGGCCAGGACTGGCCCGGGCATTCACCGCATCGGGTAGGGATGGCCATGCAGAAGCGTTCTCAGCAGCTGGCGCCGCGGATCGCATCCGTTCGCGGGTCGCAGCGCGCGTTCGCCGCGATCGGTTTGATGCTCGCCGCCATGGGCGTCGCGAGCCCGGCCGCGGCGCAGGCACAGCGCACCTACGTCAACTCCGGCTTCGAACAGCCGGTGCTGCTGCCGGGTACCTGTTACCGGCAGCTCGACGAGGCGCTCGTGCCCGGCTGGACCACCACGCACCCGGTGGGCGCGCCGTCGGGCAACTGCACCTCGCCGATCGGCGGCAATGGGCGCCTCATCGAGCTCTGGGCCACCGGGTTCCTGGGGGTTCCTTCCCGGGCCGGCAACAACTTCGCCGAGCTCAATGCGTCGGCCGCGTCGCGGCTGTACCAGAACGTCTGCCTGATCAACGGCGAAAGCATCAACTGGCGTTTCAGCCACCGCGGCCGCGACAGCACGACCGTGCCGGACGTGATGGACTACAACATCGGCGCCTCGATGCCGATCGTCCGCGTCAGCACGACCTCCAACGGCACCGTCACCACCGCCCCCGTCGTCTCGCAGGGCACCGCCAACGCGCCTGCCAACGGCGGCAACGGCTGGCGCGACTACTCGGGCACGTTCACCTACAACGGTGCCACGGGCGTCACCTCGATGGGCTTCGAATCGATCAGCGCGGCAGGTGGCGTCACCCAGGGCAACTTCCTCGACAACATCCAGATCGAACTCCGGCCGTTCGTGGACTTCGCGCGCGCGTCGTCGTCCACGCCCGAAAGCTCGAGCAGCAACCTGCCTACGCTGCGCGTCAACGGCCAGGCATTCGCAGCCTTCACCATCACCGTGCAGATCACCGGCGGCACGGCCACGCTCGGCACCGACTACACCACGCCCGGCAACAGCACCACCATGACGATCAACGTCCCGCCCGGCACCTACGACGGCGTGAGCGCGGGCAGCCTGTTCGCGCTGCCGATCACGGTGCTGCAGGACGCCCTGGTGGAGCCCAGTGAAACCATCCTCCTGCAGATCCAGCCGCCCGCTGCGCCAGCCCCGTTCCTGATCCAGTCCAGCAACACCTGCGGCGCGGCCGGGCAGGCGACCTACACCTACACCATCGTCGACGACGACAGCGCGGTCTCGGTGACCAAGAACGCGGGAACGCCGGTGCCGGTGGCCGGCAATCCCGCGCAGGTGGACGTGCCCTACACCATCGTGGTGACCAACACCGCGACATCGGTGGCGACCAACTACGCCCTGCAGGACATCGCCGGACTCGATCCTGACACCAGCGTCGCCGCCGCTTCGTTCACGCGCAACGGCGGTGCGTCGACCGCGCTGCCTGCCGCCGGCCCGTGGACGCTGCAGCCGCAGTGGCGCACGCTCGCCATCGGCGCCAGTGACACCTACGTCCTCACCCTGCGGATCAACATCGCCCGTGGCGGCAGCACCGGCAACGACCAGTGCGGTCCCACCGGCGCGGGCCTGGGGCTGTTCAACACCGCCACCGTGCAGGCGCAGGCACCCACCACGCCGCATCCCACGTTCACGGCGTCGGCCTGCGTCGACACCCCGACGCCGGTGTGGGCCACCCTCAACAAGAACGTGACCAGCCGCTTCTCCGCCACCGACCAGTTCCTGATCCGCACGGCGTCGGGCGGCAATGTCGTGGCGTCGGCGCAGACCAGCGGCACCGGCACCACCGCCACCACCGGCGTGGTGGTGATCACCGCGGGCAACGTGCTGCAGTTCAACGAGTCGCTGGTGGCCGGCGGCGTGCCCGCCAACTATTCATCGACGATCGCGTGCTCGAACGCCGCCGCCGGTTCCCCCACCGCACTGCCGTCCGGCGCCGGCACCGACGTCGCGGATCGCCGCCAGTGGCCGGAAGTGTCCACGCGTTCCGGCGACGACATCACCTGCACCATCACCAACGGCCCGCCACCGATCGACCTGGCGATCGCCAAGACCAACAACGCCACCGCGCTGATCCAGGGCGACAGCACCACGTACCTGCTGACCGTGTCCAACCTCAGCACCACGCGCGCGGTGACCGGACCGGTGGTGCGCGACGCCCCGCAGCAGGGGTTGACCTGTCCCGCCGCGAACGTGGTGACCTGCACCGGCCCCTCGGGCGCCTGTCCCGGCGGCGGCCTCACCGTCGGCACCCTCACGTCCGCCGGCGGCATCACCCTGGGCACGCTGGCGGCCGGTGCGTCGCTCACGCTGCAGTTCACCTGTACGGTGCAGTGACCGCGGGCCGATGTCCGCGCGCGAAGGCGCGATGCCGTCGCCGCCTCGATCAGGGCATGCGCAGGCGTTGCAGCGCCTGGCCCAGCGTGTCGCCGGGAAAGCCGCAATGCCCCTCCCCCACGCCCGGCAGCACGCGCACCTGCGCGGCGCGCCCCGCCCCTGCGGCGAGCGAGGCATAGCCGCGGCTCAGGCGCGCCGTCACGATGGGGTCCACCGCATTGGGCTGCAGCACGACGGGCACCGGTGCCGCGCCCGTGAGTCCACCGGTGCTGCGCACGTAGGCAAGCGCGGCAGGATCGGCGGCATAGCGGCGGATGCGCACGCCCAGCGCCGCTTCGTCCGCCTCGGTGCCGCCCGCGCCGGTCGCGCTGTCGACGGGAAACCCGCCGGCACGCTGCGCCAGTTCGCGCAGCGCCACGTAGTACAGCCACACCGAGCCGGCCAGGTCGCCGCGCGCAATGTCGAAGTGGTCCGCCAGCGTCGAGGCACGCGCTTCGTTCCCGGACAGCGCCGCTTCGATCGCATCCCCATCGGGGGCCGCCGGCAACGATGGATCCGCCAGCCCGCCAGGCGCTTGGGGCAGCACGCCGGGGAACAGCGCATCGAAGGCCGCCACTGGCGCCAGCGTGCCAGTGGCCATGGCCGCCTCGCTCGACACGCCGACCCCGCACATCGACACGACGCCGTCATAGGCCCGCGGATACCGCTCGGCGCTGGCCAGCGCCACCAGTCCGCCCATCGACCAGCCGACCAGCCACGTGCGCTTCGGCACGCCATGCCGCGCGACGAAGTGCGCGCGCAGCCGCTCGGTGTCCGCCACTGCTTCGGGGATCGCCCAGCCCTGCGCGGAATAGCCACTCGCGGCGATGGCGAAGCCTTCCGCGAGCAGCGGCGCCATGCCGCCCGGGAAACCGAGCGGGCGCTCGCGTGGCGAGCCGACCGGCTCGTAGCCATGCGCGTTGACGATCAGCTCGCCATTCCAGTTGGCCGGCAGGTCGATCCGGTATTGCGCCCCCTCCAGCTCGCCGGTTTCGACCACCGCCTGCGCCGGCGCGACCGGCGCGGGCGCCGCGGAGGGCCTGAGCGCGCCGTGCGGCGTGCAGGCCGCAACCAAGGCGGCGATCGCGGCCGCCAGCAGGATCGGGGCGGTGCATCGTTTCTTCATGGCTGTCCCAGGCGGCCGGCCACGGACCCGGCGCGAGAGAAGCACGATAGCGCAATCCTGGACGCCGCCCGCATGCCGGCAACCGATGCCTGCTCAGCCGCCTGCATCGGCCCCGACGACCGGCAGCTTCAGGCGGAACGAAGTCCCCTGTCCCACCGTGCTGAGCACCTCGATGCGCCCACCATGTGTTTCGATCAGGCTTTGCACGAGGGGCAGGCCAAGACCGAGCCCTTCCCCCGCCGGCCGCGTGGTGAAGAACGGGTCGAAGATGCGTGCCACCACCTCGTCCGTCATGCCATGGCCCGTGTCGCTGAGGTCGATCTCGACGCATCGTCCCTCGTCGACGATGCGTGCCACGAGCTGCAGCCTGCCCCCGTCCGGCATGGCCGCCTTGGCGTTCGCGGCCACGTTCAACACGACCAGGTCCAGCTGCGTCCTGTCGAAAAGCACGTCGGCTGAATGGTCCGGCAGCAGCATCTTCAGCTTGATGGTTGGGCCAAGCAGCTGCTGGAGCATGGGTTGCATGTCACGCAATGCGGCGACCGGGTCCAGCCGCTCGATCCTCGCGGGCTCGTCGCGACTGAAATCGAGCAACCGGTTGGTCACCGCGGTCGCGCGCTTCGTCGTGGCCTCGATATCCTCGAAGGCACCCAGTCGTTCGAAGCCGTCCTGGGCCCGCAACCCCTTTGCAGCATATCCGGCGATCAGCGTCAGCAGATGCCTGAAGTCGTGGGCAACACCCACGGCAAGGCGACCGATGGCCTCCACCTTCCTGGCATGGATCAACTTGTCCTCCGTCTGCCGGCGCTCCGCCATCTCCTTCTGCAGGCGCTCGTTGGTGGAGGCAAGCTCGTCCCCGTGGAGCGACACTTCAGTCAGCGCGTCGCGAAGCGCAAGCACGCTGCGGTCGATGGCCAGGGCAATCATCAGGAAGATGATCGCCTTGGTCGCGATGACCATGGCCTCGGTAGAGGGAGGCGTCCCGTCCGCCGCGACATGGGTAAATGCATGGGCGATGCCGGCCGCGAACGCAACGGCTATCGCGCCGAACATCAACCACAACGCCCGGCGCCCGATCATCAGCCCGGCCAGCACGATCCACAGCACGAGGATCGGCTCCTCGAATGACTGCCGGTCTGCCCCCTGGATCGAATACGCATAGATGGTCGACACGGCGATCAGCGCCAGCACCTGCCGGATCGCCCACTGGAACCGGCCGCGGCGGATCAGCCAGACACTGAAGAGCGCGACCGCGGAGGTGGCCATGGCCATCGCCATCGACTGCAGCTCGCCGGGTCGCCACGGCTGGGCGACGAACAGGACCCGGTACAGCCAGATCAAGGGCGTCGGAATGCCGAGCAGCAGCAGCACCACTTGCAGCATGGGCGCGTTCCGGCGGTCGACCGGATCGGAGACCGGCACGCGCCGCAGCCACGCGGTGACGCGCCCGGCTGGCCGCCGCAATGGGCCCGCAGAATGCGAAGGATTGCCGCCATTCATCGCCATGCTTGCCAACTCCACGCCGCGTTCTTCCGCGGACACACTGCGCACGGCCGGATGCGCCACAGCGATACTGCTGTCACGCCAGACCCCTTGCGATGGTAGCCGAGTGCGTCGTCACTCTCCGCGGATGGCACGCCATCAAGCCGTCATGGCACGGTTTCCACCAGGCAACTGAAGCCGACCTGGACGCGGCCGCCGCTGCGGAGCGTCGGAATCACCAGGCCACCGCCCTGCAGCGCGCCTATGGTAGGTGACGCGGGGCAGGCAGCGTCGCCGGATGCTTCGCACGTGAGTGTCGCCGCACTGCAGTCGAGGCCTTCGACGGCAGGGTCGCGCAGCACCGCGCCATCGCCCTCCACGCCATCGACGTGGTTCACGACCAGAGTGAAGGCAACGACTTCACCGATGGCTGCGGTCGTCGGAAGCACGACTTTTTCGATATCGAGATTGAGATCATCATCGAGGATCCGCCAGGTGGCCTGCGCGACCGCGGCGGCGCCGCAGGCACTGGTGGAGCTGAGCAGGTAATCGTCCGGCCGAGGCTCCAGCCTCAGCTCGACCGTACGGGTCCCGTCGATGATGCCGTTTCCGATCGCCTGCAGCCCGAGCGGCACCACGGTATCGCCATCGTAGGCGCCGGCCGGCAGGGTGACGCTGAAGGTCGTGGTCCCGCTGGGAGTACTGAAGTCGGTTCCCAGCTGGGCGCTGCCGCCCGTGACCGTGACGACGATCTGCAGCTCGTCGTCCAGCGTGCCGACGATGCGCAGCGCCGGCACGCCCGTGGAAGCGCCCTCGACGGTTTCGAACCCGGCCCCGGTCAACTCGATGAACGGCTTCAGGAACACCTGGATATCGTCGATGAAGTTACCGGTGGTGCTCGCGCCGGACCTCGCCTCGAAGCCGATGTTGGTCATGCCCCCCGTGCCGCCGTAAAGGAAGCTGCCGGTGTAGTCGCGCCAGCCATCCGGACCCGCCGCAGAGGTGGCCGATCCGAGATGCACGGTCGCAACACCCCCGCTTCCGTTGTTGGTCGTCCCCACATCCACGATGGGATCATCCCCGAGCAGGAAGCGCATTTCATCCTGGACCGTGGCACTGGCACGACCCCGATGGCTGAAGCGCCAGCGCACCTCGTCGTCTGGCACCAGGCAGACGTTCTGCGAGATCCGCGAAAGCTGCTCGGCATTGAGCTCGGCCAGCTGTTCACCGCTGCGCGCATTGACCGTCTGCCCGCCGTTGGTTCGCGGCGTGCGCCACATCTCAATGATGTGCGCCTGCTCGCCGACCACGAAGCCCAGCGGAACGGCGCAACCGCCCACGTTCTCCTGACCATGCAGCCCATGCGTCGTGGTCCAGCCGGGGACGAACTGCTCGCCGATGTAGACACGGCATCCCGCCGCCTGCAGGTTTGGCTGTTCGAAGCTCAGGTTGATGAAGGTGCGCTGCACCGTGTCCACGCCCGCTTGGGCGAGTGCACCCGGCGCTGCGAGGACCAGCAGCAGGCCGAACACCGCAAGCAGGAGCGTGCGGCCTGCAACTCCACGATACGGCCGGACGGTCGTGGAGGCGCTCATTGCCGGCGCGCCTTCGCTGCCAGCCCGGTCGCTGGCGGACGTGCGCCGATGCCCGCGCCCATCCTCAGTAGCTGCCGACGAAGTTGATGAACCAGCCCTTGTGCTCATAGTTGAAATCCGTGAGGTCGTCGCTGAAGTCGGTGAAGTTGTAGCCCGCACCGACGCGGAAATTGCGGCCGATGTCGCGGTCCACGCCGGCCAGCCAGCCCTGGCGCGTGCCGCCGTCGTCCACGTCCAGCCAGCGGTACTCCGTCAGTGCGTGCCAGCGGTACACCAGTTCGTAGCGCGCCTGGGCGCTGACAAAGGTCGTGGACGAATCGAACCACTCGCCCCGGCCGCGCTCGTAGCGCACCTCGCCCTCTCGGCGGGCGAGCTTGCCGGCGAACTCCCAGCGCTGGTCGTGCCGGTACACGCCCTCGAACGACAGCACCTGGCTCCTCTGGTCGACCTGCGCCCCGCCCAGCTGGCCGGACGAGGCCAGGTCGTAGAGATAGGTGTAGCGCCCGAACAGGCCCCAGCGCGTGCTGTTCCATGGACGATAGGCGAATCCGAAGTTGCCTTCGATGAACTTCGCACTGCCGTCCCGGTCAAGGTCATCCTGGGTGTCGGCATAGTTGAGGCGCGCCGCGATCCGCCAGCTCTCGTTGATCTTGTGGGTCAGCCGGTTGGTGCTGACCCATTGCGTCACCTGCTCCGCGCCGCTGTCCTCGCGCCACTCCAGCTTGCTTTGCCAACTGGTGTCGCTGGAGGTGCGTCCTCCGCTGACGCTGATCGCACGGCGATCGACCTGATCGCCATTCTCCCGCGTCAGGTCGCCATCGCTCAGCGTGAAGCCGACGTTCCAGCCCTGCACCGGATAGAAGTCCATGCCGAAGGTGTGCGCCAGGCCACTCTCGCGACGGTTCTTCAGGAACTGGCTTTCGTTGAACAGGTTGACCTGGTTCGACAGCCGCCAACGCTGGCCCAGCGTCCAGCCGTTCTGCGCGTTGGGGTTGAACAAGGGATCGTAATCGCTGCGATCGGTCGAGTAGGTGTAGCTGCCGTAGAAGCTCTGCTGCGCCGATCGCCGCCATTCGCCGTTGACCTGCGCAGCGTCGCCACGGTCGCCCGTCGTCAGCTCGGCACCGAGCGTCGACAGGTTGGCGAAGTTGTAGCGGCCACCCAGGGTGAACGCGTTGTTGTCGGCGTACGCGCCGCCGTCATCATCGAGCGTGACCTGGGCGGTGCCGTACAGGTCGAACGCCGTGCCGAAGCGGTGCGTGTAGCGCGCCGCACCAAGCAGTCCTGCGGCGTCGAGGCTTCCGCGCCGCTCCTCCACCCGGCGCAACTCGAAGGCCAGGACGTCGAAGTCACCGATGCGCCACTCGGCCTTGGCCTGGGCTTGGGTCAGCGTGTCCGCGCCGCGCTCGGCGCGGCTGTAGCGCGCGTACATGCCGAGGTTCGGGGTGAACTGCCCGAGCACCTCGGCGCCGTACTCCTCGATGTCGGCAGCGGTGTCGTAGCGCGAGATCGAATAGCCCGCGTCCACCTGTCGCCACCACGCGCCCGCGCTCCATGGCTGTTCGGTCCAGCCCAGTTCCCGGAAGTTGGCGCGCGCCTCGATCGCGGTGGCCTCGCCTTCGCGTGGCCCATCCACATTCAGCCTCGAGAAGCTCAAGCCGCCATTGTCGGAGAAGAACACGGGCGCACTGGTGGATTCGGTGCGGCTGTGCTCCAGCTTGAGGTAGGTACCCTTGCCGGCCTGCAGGGTCACGTCGGCCGACTGCAGGGTGTAGTCCTCACCGGCGCGGTTCTCGTCGACCCAGGTGACGCCAACGCCGACGTGGTCGCCGAACCAGTGCTTGCCGCGCACGCCGGCGGTCACCTCGTCGGGATCGAAGTCGGTGGGCACCCATTCGTAGTCGACGATCAGGCGCTGTTCGAAGCCGTCCAGCGGCGCGTCACGGGTCAGGGTCGGGATGTTCTGGCGCGTGATCTGGGCGAGTGGGCGCGTCAGCAGGATGCGGCCCTGCAGGTCGTCGATCTCGTAGTCGGCGCCACGCAGCAGCTCCACTCGCTGCTCGACGCGTCCCGTGGTGTGGTCGCGGATCTCCAGCGCCACGCGGTCGGAGCCCGGCAGCAGGTCGGTGTGGCGCAGGTAGTACAGGCTGCCGCCAGTGCCGATGAACTCGCTGTGGCCGGGCGCGGTCTGCGCCTCGGAGGCAAACGCCCGCAATTGGGTCAACGGGTCGCCCCAGGCATTGGCCATGCGCGAACGCCAGTTCAGCGCGGCGCCGTACAGTGCGCGCGAGTACTGGCCGTACTCGGTGCCGGTGAATCCGGTGGCGAAGTTGCCCCACAGCGCCTCGTTCTTGTCCCAGTCCACGCGCAGGTAGAAGCGGCCCATGCTGTCGACGTCGCGCCAGACGTTGGAGTCGTCACCGTACGTCGGGTAGTACAGGTCCGGGTCGAGGCGACGGAACACGTCCTGCGGATCCGCCGAAGTGAATCCGTCGAACAGGTCTTCCAACGGCCGGTTCTGGGTGTCCGCCTGGGCGGTGAACAGGTACTTGCCCTTCACCTTCGCCTTGCCGTAGAACGCCAGACGGCCGTCGCTGAGGATGTCGTCGTCACGCCCGGCCCACGCCAGGTTGCGACCGGCACCACTGGCATCGTTCTGATACACGGTGACGTCGGCCAGCGCGGTACCGAAGAAGTACCTGCCGCTGACATCGACGTCGAGTGCGTGCTGGATCGCCGCGCTGCCGTCCTGGCCGACGAGGCCGATCTCGAACCGGTGCCGGCCGACCGGCACCAGGTACTCGGCGACGAACTTGCGCTCCAGGTCGACCGGATAGTTCTCGCCATTGATGCGCAGGCCGTAGCCATCCGGCAGGTTGCGCCCCTGTATGCGCACGCGCGAGCCGTGGATCGGGATGTTCTGCTGGCGCAGGCCGTTGCCGGCGAAGGCGTCCTCCACCAGCTGCTGGACCAGCGCCTGGTCCGCGGTCAGCGACGTGCCAAGCGCACGTTCGGCGCCTTCGCGCAGCTGGGCATGGCCGCGTTCGGCTTCGTCCGGACGCACCATCTGCAGCTTGCGCGGCGAGGTTTCGTCGAAGTTGCCCTCGGCATCGTACGCGCGCAGCACGTAGACCAGTTCGTCGCCCGCACGCAGGCGAAGGTCGGACGGCAGCGCGCCGTCCCACTCGCTCTGCACGGTGGCGTCGACCGGCACGTCCATGCGCGCCACCGGCGCGACCAGGTCGCCGTCGGTGCCGCGGTAGAACGTGAGCTCGTAGCGCTCCACGAATGCGGTGTAGTTGCTGCGCACGAAGAAGCGCACCGGCTCGACGATGCGGCCGCCGTCGAAGGCGACCATCGACGGCGCGCTGATCGTGAGTTCCGGCATCCCGAGATCCGGATCCTCGGTCGCCCAGATCGCGCCGCCGCCGGGCAGCTGCACGGAGAACGTGCCGGTGGCCACGGCGCGACCGGGCTGTTCGAGCGCAATCGACACGCGACGGTCGGGCTGCAGCGCCTGTGAGGAGGAGTGCTGGTTGGTACCGGTGGTGACCGGCTGGTCGTAGCTGCGCGTGCGCAGGCGGAACACCAGCTCACCATCGTCGTCGCGGCAGGCGTTCCCCCCGCAGCCGGCTGGCGCAGCCTGCGCGGCGGGCGCGACCTCGTCCGGTGCCGCGGCGTCCTGTGCCGCCGCGGAGGCACTCATGCCGGCAAGGATGCCCAGCAGCGTGGCGTCGAGCAGTTTCATCTTCATGGTCCGGATCCCCCTCACTTGCGTTCCGTCCCGACAGGGGCCGCCGGATCGCTGCTTGCTTCCACCCGCACCCTGGCGCGGACCTCCGGACTCAACCGCTTGGCGAGCGCCTGCTGCACCGCCGTCGCACGACGCAGGCCGAGCGCGGTGTTGTAGGCGTGGGAGGCACGCACGTCCGTATGGCCGACGATCGCCACCACGCCACCGCCCATCGCGTCGAGGCGCTCCGCGACCGCGTCGAGCAGGGCCTCGAACCCGGGCTGGATGTCCGACTTATCGGTATCGAACAGCACCGTGCCGAGCAGCGCGCCACCGGCGTCGATGCCCGCGACCATGCTGTGCGGATCGTCCACCTGCGTGCGCAGGACCACGCGCAGGCCCGTCCGCGCCTCCGCGTCGACCATGTCCTCGAGCGCGCCGCGCACTGCGGCGGCACGGGCGATGGCCAGTGCCTGGCTGCTGCCGTCAGCGACGATCACGATGTCGCCACCGCGATGCGCGTCCACCTGTTCGGCCATCTTGCGGATCGCCGGCAGATAGGCCTCGCGCACCTCGGCGCTGGCCGGGGCGAAGATCACCTCGCCCAGCTCGAGTTCGACCTTGCGCGCGCCGCCCTCCAGCACCTGCACGGGCTGCTTCACGCCAAAGTCGAAGCGCACCGGGATGCCCGGGGTCACGCGGCGAACGCGCGGGTTCTCCGTGGTGAACTCCGCGCCCGCCGGCAACGTGGCCGAATCGACCTTGAGCAGGAAGTTGCGTCCGTGGGCCCAGTCACCGCCGTGCACGTCGACGAGGTGATAGCGTCCGTACTGGTCGGTCTCGATCAGCAGGCCCTCCACCGAGGCGATGCGCACGCCCGGGAGGCCGCGCTCGTCGATGCCGGCGTTGGAGATGACGTACGCCAGCTCGAAGCCGCCGTCCA
The DNA here is from genome assembly GCA_020161335.1 of Pseudomonadota bacterium. Classification (GTDB taxonomy): domain Bacteria; phylum Pseudomonadota; class Gammaproteobacteria; order Xanthomonadales; family Xanthomonadaceae; genus Luteimonas. Next base: position 51,775 of record JAIUOJ010000003.1, on the reverse strand, counting down.
CCGCGGACACCACGCGCTGTACCGTCGGCTCGGCGGCGTTGAGGCCCTTTCCGGCTTCACCCGAACGCACCAGCGTGGTGCTGCCGGCGGCGTCCATGTGCACCGTGACGCCCTGTGCGCTGGTCAGCACGAAGTCGTCGGTGAAGTCGGCCGAGGCCAGGCGCTGGCGGATCGTCACGCGATGCGCGTCCACCGGATCGCCTTCCGACTGGCGGGCCGCAATCGCGCCCACGTCGATGCCATGCAGCAGCGGCGCGCTGGCGTCGGCCACCGGCTGCGGCCCGTCGCCGCGGTCGATCGTGGTCGAACCGGCGATGTAGGCGCTCGGGGCGAAGCCGCCCTGCACGCGCACGTCGGTCAGGTCGGCGCGATCCTGCCAGCCGTCACCGTCGCGGTCGTCGAAGACCGTGCCGAAGACCAGGCTGTCGTCAAGCAACGGATCGCCGTCGAGCGTGACCTGCGCGGTGGCGATATTGGAGATCGGAGTCCCCGTGTCGTTGAGCGCCACTGCCTGGTTGACGTGCACGCCCGGCTTCACGCCGGCGCCCACGCGCAGCAGGTAGACGATGGTCGCGCGCGCCCCGGCGTCGATGTCCAGTCCGTCGATGCGCAACGGATACTTCCCGGCCAGGGTGAACTCGTTGTCACGGTCGGCCACCGCCATCGAACCTTCGACGTAGGTGAAGCCGGCCGGCGGGGTATCGACGACGGTCGCGCCGGAAATGTTCACCGCGCCCACGTTCTCGACCGTCAGCGTGTAGCGGACGAGGTCGCCGACCTTCGCATTGCGCACCGCTGCCGCCTTGACGATGCGAAGCTGCGCGTCGTCGACCAGCTCGTGCGCGGTCTCGCAGGCGGTGCACTCCGGAGCATCACCACCGCCGCCCGAGCCGGCGACGACGTTCCTTACCTGCCCGTTCGCATCCGCGGTCACGGTCGCCGGATAGGTGAACGTGTAGAGACCCGGCACGGTTCCGGCCGGCAGTGTGCAGACCGCAGTCGCGCCCTGCATCGCGCAGCCCGCGGGCATCGCGCCCAACGCCAACCCCGCCCCGGGCGTGTCGGTCAGGCGCACCTCCGCGAGCGTGGCGGAGTTCTCGATCGTGACCGTCAACGTGTACTCGATGACGTCGCCGACACTGACCTGGGCACCGGCCCCAGGCGTGGCGCTCTTGGCGAGCAGCACGCGCGGCGCCGCCAGCAGGTGCTCGGTGTCGCAGCTCGCGCACGTCGGCGGTGAACCGCTGTTGCCAGTGCCGCCGGTCGCGGTGACCACGTTCCTCACGATCCGCGTCGCGTCTGGGTCGACCGTCGCGGTGTAGGTCACCGGATAGGTGCCGGCCGCAGTGCCGGCGGGCAGCGTGCAGACCAGCACACCACTGCAGCTGAACGCTCCCGCGTCGGTCACCGCGCCGAAGGTCAGGCCCGCGCCGAGGGTGTCGGTCAGGGTCAGCACGTCGCGCGTGGCCGAGTTCGCCACCGTGACCGTCAGCGTGTAGGCAAGCGTGTCGCCCACGCGCACTTCGTTGCCGCTGCCGGGCGTGGAGGACTTCGTCACGCTGATCGTCGGCGCGACAACGTCGTGCTCGGTACTGCAGCTCGTGCAGTCCGGTTGCGGATTGTCCGGATCCAGCGGGTCGTTGCCACCGGTCGCCTGGACGTCGTTCCGGACCGTCGTGTCCGCCGACGCATCCACCGTTGCCGTGTACTGCAATGCGTAGGAACCCGGCGCCGTGCCCGCTGGCAGCGTGCACACCAGCGGATTGACCCCGCCGCAGGTGAAGGCACCCGCGCTGGTCACCGAGCCGAAGGTCAGGCCCGCACCCAGCGTGTCGGTCAGCACCACGTCGCTCAGGAGCGAAGCGTTCGCCACCGCAACAGTGAGGCCGTAGGTGATCACGTCACCGGCGGCGACGTCCGTGCCGGGCAACGGGTTGGCGGTCTTGACGACGGCCACCGCCGGCCTGGCCACGGCGTGCTCGGTCGCACAGGCTGGATCGCACGTCGGCTGCGGCGCGGGCGGCTGGCCCGAACCGGGCGGCGGATTCCCGCCGGTAGCCTGGACGCTGTTGTCCACGGTCGTGCCCGCATCCGGCTGCACCGTCGCGGTGTACACCACGGCATAGGTGCCCGGCGCTGCGCCCGAGGCCAGCGTGAAGGTGCCCGTGCTTCCCGTGAAGCCACCCGTGAACACACCCGGGCTGGTCACGGTGAGGTTGCCCAGCCCTGCGCCGACGGTGTCGGTGAGCACCACGTCGCTCAGCGTCGGGGCGGCGGCCACGGTCACGCTCAGCGTATAGGTGATGACCTGGCCCACTTCCACGTCGCCGCCGGAGACGGGGTCGGACGACTTGCTGAACGTCAGCAGCGGTCGCGCGACCTGCGTGTCCACCGGCGGGCTGACGCAGTCGCCCGCCGCCACGCAGTCCGGATCGCCGCCGCCGGTGACGCTGGCGACGTTGGTCACCGTGGTGCCCGCCGTCGAGGCTTGCGGGGTGACGTTGATCGTGATGACTACCGGCGACGCGCCCACGGCCAGGTCGACCTGCGGAATCGTGCACGTGACGTTCTGGCCCGCTGCCGCGCAGAAGCCAGGCACCACGGAGTTGATCGTCAGGCCCGCCGGCACCGTATCGATCACCGTCGCATCCGCGGTCGCCGACACACCGGTGTTGGTCACGGTGAGGGTGTAGGCATAGGCCACGCCCACGGTTGCATTGGCCGGACCGCTCTTCGCGATCACCAGGTTCGGCGCACCGATGGTGGTATCCACCGGCGGGCTGACGCAGTCGCCCGCCGCCACACAGTCCGGATCGCCGCCGCCGGTGACGCTGGCGACGTTGGTCACCGTGGTGCCCGCCGTCGAGGCTTGCGGCGTGACGTTGATCGTGAAACTCGCCGAATCGCCCACCGCCAGGCCCGTCGGTACCGCGCAAGTTGCCGTCAGTCCGGCGAACGTGCAGCCGCCGGCGGTGTTGATCGCCAGCCCGGTCGGCAAGGTATCGGACACGGTCGCCGGTGCCGTGGTCGCCGCGCTGCCGGTGTTGGTCACGGTCAGCACGTAGTCGTAGGCCGTGCCCACGGTTGCATTCGCCGGACCGCTCTTCGCGATCACCAGGTTCGGCGCACCGATGGTGGTATCCACCGGCGGGCTGACGCAGTCGCCCGCCGCCACGCAGTCCGGATCGCCGCCGCCGGTGACGCTGGCGACGTTGGTCACCGTGGTGCCCGCTGTCGAGGCTTGCGGGGTGACGTTGATCGTGAAGCTCGCCGTGTTGTTCGGTGCCACGTTCGACAGTCCCGCCGGCACGATGCAGGTGACCGATTGGCCGGCGATCGTGCAGCCCGTCGCCGAGTCGATCGTCAGGCCGGCGGGCACGACATCGGACACCGTCGCATCCGCCGTGGTCGCCGTGCCGCCGTCGTTGGTGACGACGATCTGGTACGCGTATGGCGCGCCGACGGCTGCGCTTGCCGGGCCGGTCTTGGCGATCACCAGGTTCGGTGCCGCGACGACGATGTGTTCGGTGGTGCATGGCGCCGCAACCGGGCAACCTGGATTGGCGTCGCCACCGTTGTTGGTCGGATCGGTCGCGACGCTGTTGGCCACGGTCGTGCCGGGCGAGACACCCGCGTCCACGGTCGCGGTGTAGGTCACGGCATAGCTGCCAGTCGGCGTGCCGGCCGGCAGCGTGCAGACCAGCGGATTGGCGGCGTTGCAGGCGAAGGCCCCCGCGTTCGTCACCGCGCCGAAGCCCAGTCCCGCGCCGAGGGTGTCGGTCAGGGTGAGCGGTGCCGTGGTGGACGCGTTCGACACCACCACGCCCAGCGTGTAGGTGATGGTCTGGCCGGGATTGACGTTGCTGCCAGTGGCCGGATTCGAGGTCTTGGTGGTGGCGATGTTCGGCCCGACCGGTGTCGTCACCGAGCAGGTGTTGTCCGGATCGGCGCAGTCGATGGGTTCGCCGGGCGCGAAGGTGACGTTGTTGGCCACGCTGGTGACGCCGGCGGGCAACGGATCATTCACACGCACCACGAAGTTCAGCACGGCATTGCCGCCCGCCGGCACGTTGACCGCACTGGCGATCGTCCATTGCGCGCCCGCGGCCTGCGTGAACGCGTTGCCGGCGGCCACGTAGGTGGTATTGGCGGGCACGGTTTCGAGCACGTTACCCGGATACAGCGTGCCGACGGCCGCGCCGGTGTTGCCGAGGGTGATGGCGTAGGTCAGCACGTCGCCGGCGGACACCGGACTGCCCGGCACGTAAGCCACGCCGTTGACCTGCGCCAGCGACTTGACGACGCCCAGTTCGGCTTCGGGGGGCACCGGGAAGGCACAGGAGGCGAGGTCGCGCGACTGGTCGTTGGGCAGCGTGGCAACCGCCGTGACCGCGCCCGTGGCGGGGTCGTAGCGGTAGTAACCCGTGTCGTTGCGCCCGAGGTACAGCAGGCCGTCCGGGCCGAACGCCGCACCCGCCCAGTTCCACGTCACCGGTGAACCGTTGAACAGTGGGCGCGCCTGGCGCACCGCGACCGGGTTGGGGTTGATGAAGTCGACGCGATAGATGTCCTGGCCCGCCACCAGCCAGCCCTGGCCATCGCCGTCGAAAGCCAGGTCGCCGGAGCTGTTGTTGGTGGGCGCGACGTCGTAGCTGAGGTTGCCGTGGGGCGTGGCGGTGTAACCGAAGCCGGTGGCGTCGGCCTGGATGCGCACGACCTCCGGGGTGACGCTGTTGCCTCGGACCATGTAGCCCACGCCATTGGCGTCGAAGCCGCCGCGCGGGAAATCGCTGGACACATTGGTCGTGGTGGCTGCATACCAACCGCCGTTGGCGCTGTCGAAGGCCCACAGCGCGCCGGGCGTGTGCACCAGCATCCGGTCCCGCGACCGGTCGATCATCAGGGCGTTGAGCTGCCCGGTGACGCTGGACGGAAGCGCCAGTTCAGGCACGACCACATCGCTGGAGGCGCCCGCTTCCAGGCGGCGGATGTTGCCGCCGGCGCCAACGCCGTAGATCGCATTGGAAGGCGCCGTGCCGTGGGGCGCCGGGCAGAAGCTGTAGGCGTTCGCGGCAGCGAGCGTGACCGTGGCGCGGCCGGTGTTGTTGGCGGGGTCGATGTCGTTGGCACCGGCGGGCGCCGCGATCGTGGCCACGTTGGTCCGGGATGCCGACTGCGCGTGCAGCGGCGGAGACAACAGCCCCGCCACGCCAGCCGTCAACGCCAGCACCACCCCTGCGGCAGCCGTTCCGGCTCGCCGGAAAGAAATCGAAAGCACGTGCAACCCCCTTGGAAAGTCAGCGGCTCGACGGGCACGGAGATGCGCCGCAGCCGACCTTCGCCCTGTTCATCACAGCGGGGACATGCAGAACCTGATGGGTACAACAGTGAGCACGAGGCTCCATCCCCTGACCGGACTTGAACACGTGGGGACCCAAACACCTCGCCCACGTGACACATCGAAAGCGCGCGCACTGTAGGGTTGCGCCAAGGGCGCATCAATCTCGTCTGCCTCACCGAAACTCACGTCGCGTGAGTTTCGGTTCGCGCCCGCCCCGCACGACCCGCAGGCGCGGGGCTGCCGCGGTTCAGGGCTCGAACAGGTAGCCCACGCCGCGCACCGCTTGCAGCGGCAACGCTTGCCCGCACGTTTGCAGGCACTTGCGGCGCAATCGATAGATCAGCATCTCGAGCCGGTGCGGATCGAAACCGGACACGTCGCCGGTCAGGCTGGCAATCAGCGCTTCGCGGGGCACAGGCTCGCCGGGCGTCGCCATCAGCACCCGCAAGATCTGTCGCTCGGCCTGGTTCAGCGCCAGCGAACTTCCCGATGGCGCAGCCAGTGACCAGCCGTGTCGATCCAATGACCAGCGGCCGTCCGCGCGCGCCTCCACTCCGGCACTTCCCCTCAACCGGGTCCGCAGGTTGTGCAATGTCTCGACGACGACGTCCATGTCGAGCGGCTTGACGAGATAGGCGTCGGCACCCGATCGCAGGCCGCGCAGACGATCGGCGATGTGCCCGTGTCCGGTGTAGAGCACGATGCCCGGCGAAGGCGTCAACGCCCGCAGGTGCCGTGCGATCTCGACCCCATCCTCGTCGGGGAGCCCCACGTCCAGCAGCACCAGCTCGAACGGCGCGGCCGACCAGCGTCGATACAGTTCCAGGGCGTTGGACAGGCCTTCCACGTTGAAGCCCGCATCCTGCAGCGCGGGCACCATGATCTTCTCGCGCAACTCCACGTCATCCTCGACAACAGCGAGTGATGGAGTCACCTCATCGTCGATGATCGGAGCCTGCGTCCTTCTTCGGTGCACGTGGGGAACATGATCCTGAAGCCGCGCTTATGCTAGCCCATGCCGGCTTCCTGTTGCAGCAGGCCAAGTGATGCGTGCAACCCGTCGCCCGCGCAAACGAGTTAAGTCCTGGTGAAAAGCAGGACGACGCCCTGTGTCGCCCTGTGCCTGCAGCCATCGATGCCGTGACACGCATCTCGGCCAGACGCATCAAACTTCACCTGTCGCCCCGCCTGCCCGCACCAGGCAGAGGGTTACGCGCTCATTCTTGAAGTCTCGCGCATCATCAGGACGAGGCCTCGCATCCATGACGATGATGCAACACGACCCATCAATCCACGCCCGACGGCGCGTCCCGGCAGCGCATCAACCTGCAGACACCGCAATGCCATCCCGGCGACAACGTAAGGGCGTGAAGACGACAGTCCGCGTCACGCTCAGCGCACGGGCGTTGTTGCAGGCATCCGCAGCAGGTAGTAGTCGACCAGACGCTCCGCAGCGGGCGGGTCCACGTTGGCCAGCGCCACCACCACCCGCCCCTGCGCCGGATAGACACGCAGGTCGCCGTTCATGCCTGGCGCACCGCCGCCATGGCCGAACATGTGCACGCCGTCCTGCTCGCGCGACATGAACCCGTAGCCGTACCACGGCGTCTGGTTGCGCGTGGCTTCGGCCAGCAGCGCAGGCGACAGCAGGCGCCCGTCGAGCAGCGCACGCGCGAACTTCAGCAGGTCGCCAGCGGTACTGTAGCCACCCCCCGCCGCCGTGCCGCGATACGGCAGCGTGTCGGCGGCATCCACCCACGCACCGTCCTTGCGCGTGTAAGCGGTCGCCCGGCCCGGCACCGAGACCTCTTCCGGCAGCGAGCCGGTGTCGCGCATCCCGGCGGGCGCGAACACGTGCGCCTCGACGTAATCGTAGTAAGACTGGCCGCTGGCGTGCTCGATGATCGCGCCCAGCAGCAGGAAGCCATAGTTGGAGTAGCGCTGCTCCGCGCCCGGCGGATGCGTCGGGCCACGCGCGCCGAACAGGCGCACGTAGTCGTCGTGCGTTTTCAGCGACAGCCGCCGGGCGTCGAACTCCGGACCGAAGAAATCGCCGGTGCCCCCGGAGTGCGTGAGCAACTGCCGCACGGTCACCTTCGCGATCTCGGCGTTCGGATAGCCCGGCAGGTAATCGCCCACCGTGCCGTCCAGCGACAGCTTGCCGGCCTGCACCAGCTGCAGCGTGGCCACCGCGGTAAACATCTTGTTCATCGAACCGATGCGGAACTTGGTGTCCGGCGTGACCGGCGCCCCCGCCGGCGCGCCGGAACGGTTCCACGCACGCTGCAGCAGCACGTCGTCGCCGTCGGCCACCAGCAGCACGCCCGAGAACGCATCCTTCGCGGCCTGTGCGTCGGCCTTCGCAACCAGCGCGGCGATGGCATCGCCCGCCGTCATGCGTGCCACCCGCAAGTCCTCGGGCGGATCGATCGGACGGATCTCCAGGTGCGCCGCTTTGCCTGGCGCCACCACCATCTCCATCCGCGCGACGGTATCCGACTCACGCTCCTGCAGCAGCGCGCGGGCCTTGCCCGGCTCGGACGCCTCGTGGCGCACCAGGCGGAAGCCACCCGTCTCGCCACGGAACGCCAGCATCCGGTCCACGTCCATGCCCGCATCCCAACGGTCGCGATACGCCTCCAGCGGCGCACGATCGCCAGCGTTGAACGCCGCCAGCCAGGCGTCGAGGGCCAGGCGGGCGGGGTCGGTGGCGGCGTCGTTGGCGGTGCTCGACGCTGGCGCGGGCGGAGTTTCGCCCGTGGGCGCGGCAGGCGCCTGCGCCAGCAGCGTCAGCGGCAGGCAGCAGGCGAGGAACAGGGCGCGGGTGCGTAGCATGGGCGTGGCTCGCAAGGGTCAGACCCCAGCAGATACGGCAAGGGGCCGCGGGGTTGCAGGAGTGGGGGCCGAAAGTTGGCTCTGACTCTGTTCTCAGGGTGCCCGAGCGATGACAGCCCCGCCGCGTTCTCCGATCGCTTCGACGCTAATACCCAATGGGCCGGCCTCCTGGTCAGGCAGTCGCCCGCCCGATACCCTGGCGCTGTTGCGCCAAGGGGAGATGACACGTGGCGACAGGCGAAGACTGGTCGCGGCTGGAGGTTGAGGCGTGCGTTGCCGATTACCTGCAGATGCTCGAGCTGGAGCTCAACGGCCAGCAATTCAACAAGTCGGCCCGCATCCAGGCGCTGATGCAGAAGCTGGACGGGCGCAGTAAGGCCTCGGTCGAGTACAAGTTTCGTAACGTCAGCGCCGTGATGCAGGAACTGCAGTGGCCAACCGTCAGTGGCTACAAGGCCTTGGCGAACTATCAGCTGTTGTTGCTCGAGGTGATCGAGGCACAGTTGCTTGGGCGCCAGACCCTGCAGGTGGCAGCGGAGCACGCCGTCACACGGCCGGCCACGGTTACCGAGACACCGATGGATGTAGGTGCATGGGTTCCGAGGCCCGAGCCCAAGCGCGTGAAAGAAGCACCATCGCAGTACGCACCGCGCTTCTCGCCGGCACGTCGCGACTATCTCGCCCGCGAATCGCACAACCGATCGCTAGGCAAGGCCGGCGAGCTGTTCGTGATGGAGCTGGAGGCGCAGCGGCTGCACGCGGCGGGCTACAAGACGCTTGCCAACCGCATCGAGCACGTGTCGGAGACGCAGGGGGATGGCCTTGGTTTCGATGTGCTGTCCTTTGAGACGGACGGCCGCGAGCGCCTGATCGAGGTCAAGACCACGGCCTTTGGCGAACTCACGCCCTTCTTCGTGTCGCGGAACGAGCTGGCCCGCTCCAACGCCGATTCCGAGCGCTACCAGCTCTATCGCGTATTCGAGTTCCGCAAGCGCCCGCGCGTATTCAACCTACCCGGTGCCATCGATGCCCACTGCAAGCTGGATACGACGACCTTCTTGGCACAGTTAACGGGGTAGGCGTCGCCGACGAGCAATGATGGGACCGAAAATTGAACCTGACCCTTTTACGATCAAGTCTCGAGCCCATTCACTCACTTACTGGTTTGGCGCGTTCAACTTTTTTGACAGATCTGCAATCGGTCTAAATACATAGCCTTTTCCGCGCTTGTATTGCGTAAGCAATTCTAATCCAGCCAGTCCGAGCAAGTCAGATCGCGCAGTAGCGTATGTAACCTGCTGAGCGGCTTGATGTCGACTGATCGTGTATTCTGAATCGGAATGCCGGATGGCATGCAAAAGCAGCGCTCTCTGACGATGATTCAGTGCTCCGCCAAATTGAGAGTTTGGACGGAGCAGCGTTTCCGCCCGCTTGCGCTCCTTACTTTTTCGCGCTAGATAGTCGCGCAGACTATTAACTGCATTAATGATTACATCCAGCTGGTGCGCAACGAAGTAGCTGGCATCGGCACCATCACTTTCACTATGCAGGTATGCGCGCACGTAAGCTTCCGGCGCCCTTTTCAAGACACTTGAAATGGAAACATACTCACTCAGCCAATATCCGGAACGGAGCATTGACCAATAGAAAAGTGCACGAGCAGTTCGTCCATTCCCGTCACAAAATGGATGGTCGTACCCAATCATAAAATGCAACATGATCGCCTTGACGATCGGATGCAGGAATGCCTCTTCCCCCCCATCATTCGCAAAATCGCACAGCGCTTGCATACGATTCGGCAACTCTACTGCTGCTGGTGGTATGTGTAGAACTCGTGATGGATCGGCCTTGTCAAATGCGACAACGTCATCCGTAGCAGTTCTAAACCGACCAATATCACGAGGATCATCCATAGCGTCGCGCATCAAGCGACGATGGATGTCAAAAATCATTCCCTGAGTAAGCGGTTTTTCTCGCGCACCCGCCAAAGATTGCATGGTCGCAAAGTTGTTAAAAATCATCTGCTCACTACGGTCGCGGGGCGCACGCCCCGTCGACAGCAACTCCTTGGCTACTCGCCGTGTCGTTGACGCGCCCTCAAGTTGTGACGACGTCATTGCCTCTTCAATCAATGAGCGCAACAGATGCTTGCGTTGAATAGAGCCATCATCGTCTTGGTCTGCACCCAAGATCAGACCAGCGGCCTCTCGGTCCAGAAAATGCAACTTGCGCAGCATCGTGTCCGTGAGTGAGACCGAAAATGGACGGTCAGTCTTGTCATGCAAGGGCAAAGCTCTTGCCAATCCTGAACGCGTAAGCTTGACCCCTGCCCACCACTGCTCTGAAGTCATGCCTTCAGGAGCCGGCCGGTGCCTAAGATGATCCCAATGCAAATATGCACCATTCACCTCAGGGCCGACAGGATGACTCAACAGCCACCCAATATCTGCTGATTTTCCAAGCAAATCAGATAGTTGTGGAGCTTGTACAGGGAGTTTCATGGCCGTGCTATTAATTTGATAGCAATTGATATCAAATTAATAGCACGGCTGATATCTGAATCAAACCCCCAACGGATTCGGCTTTTCCTGATCCAGCTTGTACAGCTTGATCGCGCGCGCGGCGTCCTTCGCCGTCATCTTGCCGTCCTTCGCCAGTGCGTCGATGGCGGCGTGGGCGATGTAGTAGCGGTCCACTTCGAAGTGGCGGCGCAGGTTGGCGCGGGTGTCGCTGCGGCCGAAGCCGTCGGTGCCCAGCACGGTGTAGGTGCGCGGGATGAAGGCGCGGACCTGGTCGGTGAAGTTGCGCACGTAGTCGGTCGCGGCGATGACCGGGCCGGCGGGGCGCGATTCGATGCACTCGGTGACGTAGGCGACGCGCGGCTTGGATTCGGGATGCAGGCGGTTCCAGCGTTCGGCGTCGTAGCCGTCGCGGCGCAGTTCGGTGAAGCTGGGGCAGCTCCACACGTCGGCGGTGACGCCGAAATCCTTGTCCAGCAAGTCGGCGGCGGCGAGTGCTTCGCGCAGGATGGTGCCGCTGCCCATCAGCTGCACGCGCAGCTCGCCCTTCTTGGCCTTGCCCGCGTCCTTGAGCAGGTACATGCCCTTGATGACGCCCTCGGCCGCGCCTTCCGGCAGGTCCGGGTGCGGGTAGTTCTCGTTCATCAGGGTCAGGTAGTAATACTCGTCCACCTGGTCGGCGATCATGCGCTGCATGCCGTGCTGGAGGATGACGGCCACTTCACCGGCAAAGGTCGGGTCGTAGCTGCGGCAGTTGGGGATCGCGCCGGACAGCAGGTGCGAGTGGCCGTCCTCGTGCTGCAAGCCCTCGCCGTTGAGCGTGGTGCGGCCGGCGGTGCCGCCGAGCAGGAAGCCGCGCGCGCGCATGTCGGCGGCCTGCCATGCGGCATCGCCCACGCGCTGGAAGCCGAACATCGAGTAGTAGATGTAGAACGGCAGCAGTTGCAGGTTGTTGGTGCTGTAGCTGGTGGCGCAGGCCATCCACGAAGCAAACGCGCCGGCTTCGGTGATGCCTTCCTGCAGCACCTGGCCGGTGGTGTCCTCGCGGTAGTACATCAGCTGGTCGCGGTCGACCGGCTTGTACTTCTGGCCTTCCGGCGCATAGATGCCGATCTGGCGGAACAGGCCTTCCATGCCGAAGGTGCGCGCCTCGTCGCAGACGATCGGCACCGCGCGCGGGCCGACCTGCTTGTCGCGCAGGATGATGTTGAGCGACTGCACGAAGGCCATCGTGGTGCTCATCTCGCGCTCGCCGGTGCTCTTGGTGAGGCGCTCGAAGGCTTCAAGCTTGGGCGTTTCGAGCTTCTCGTCGGCCTTGCGGCGGCGCTTGGGCAGGAACCCGCCCAGCGCGTTGCGGCGCTCGAGCAGGTACTGCACTTCCTCGGACTTCTCGCCCGGGTGGTAGAACGGGATGTTGCCGTCCTTGAGCAGGTCGTCGCCCACCGGGATCTTGAAGCGGTCGCGGAACGCGCGCACGGCATCGTCGTCGAGCTTCTTGGTGTTGTGGGTGGGGTTGAGCGCCTCGCCGGCGCTGCCCAGGCCGTAGCCCTTCACCGTCTTGGCGAGGACGACGGTCGGCTGGCCCTGGGTCTTCATCGCGTTGTCGTACGCGGCGTAGACCTTGTGCGGGTCGTGGCCGCCACGGTTGAGGCGCCAGATGTCGTCGTCGGACAGGTTGGCGACCATCGCCGCCGTCTCCGGGTACTTGCCGAAGAAGTGCTCGCGCGTGTAGGCGCCGCCGAAGGCCTTGCAGTTCTGGTACTCGCCGTCGACGGTCTCCATCATCAGCTTCTTGAGCATGCCCTGGTGGTCCTTCGCCAGCAGCGGGTCCCAGTAGCTGCCCCAGACGGTCTTGACCACGTTCCAGCCGGCGCCGCGGAACACGCCCTCCAGCTCCTGGATGATCTTGCCGTTGCCGCGCACCGGGCCGTCGAGGCGCTGCAGGTTGCAGTTGACCACGAACACCAGGTTGTCGAGGCCTTCGCGGCCGGCGATCGACAGCGCGCCGAGGCTTTCGGGCTCGTCGGTCTCGCCGTCGCCCATGAAGCACCACACCTTGCGGTCGGACTTGGGCATCAGGCCGCGCGATTCGAGGTACTTCCAGTTGCGCGCCTGGTAGATGGCGGCGATGGGCCCCAGGCCCATCGACACCGTGGGCACCTGCCAGAAGTCCGGCATCAGCCACGGATGCGGGTACGAGGACACGCCGCGGCCGTCGACTTCCATGCGGAAATGGTCGAGCTGCGATTCGCTGATGCGGCCTTCGAGGAACGCACGCGCGTAGATGCCCGGCGAGCTGTGGCCCTGGGTGGCGATGAGGTCGCCGGGGTGGTCGCCGTTGGGCGCGCGGAAGAAGTGGTTGAAGCCGACGTCGTACAGCGTCGCCGACGAGGCGAAGCTGGCGATGTGGCCGCCGAGGTCGCCGGGCTTGCGGTTGGCACGCACCACCATCGCCATCGCGTTCCAGCGGATGATCGAGCGGATCTTCCACTCCAGGGTCTGGTCGCCGGGGATCTTCGGCTCCAGGTGGGTGGGGATGGTGTTGATGTATTCGGTGGTCGGCGCGAACGGCAGGTGGGCGCCGGCGCGGCGGGTGAGTTCGACCATGTCCTCGAGCAGCTGGTGCGCGCGCTCGGGGCCGGCGTTGTCGATGACCGCCTTGAGCGACTCGATCCACTCGCGGGTCTCGGCGGGGTTCGCATCGTCCTGAAGCACGTCGTTCAGCCAGTTCATCGCTTGCTCCGCCGCGGCTCGTCGGCCGCCGTGTTGTCATGGGGTTTAGAGTCCCGATTCTAACAGGGCGACCCCGGCGCCGGCGTCGCGGGCCGCGGCAGCAGAGGACGCGGGTGGCGCGCGCAAGTGGTTGTCCCGCCGGGACAAAGCGCGCGATCGCCCGATCCGCCCGCCGCCGCTTCTTGCGCTGCAACACGCGTCGCCCGATGGCCTGGGCGGACGCGCGGGCGAAGGCCGCGGCGCCATGCACCGGTTTGCCTCGGGCCCCGCGGTTCGGGGATCATGCCGCGTCGGGCGGCCATGCGGTTGCGGCCAACGCCAAGGAACCCGGGTCGCCGCAGCCGAAATGCCCACGTCCGTTCCCCCGTTTCCCTCCAGGCACTGGCGCGCCCTGCTGCTCGCGGTCGCGGTGGCGGTGATCATCGTCCTGCCGTTCCTGCTGCAGCGCATCGCCGAGCGCCGCGAGATCGAGGCCGCCAGCCGCGTCGCGCATACGCTGCGGGTGGAAGGCGCGCTGTCGGCACTGCTGGCCGCGGTGCGCGGCATGGAATCGGCGGTGATCCTGCGCGGGCTCGAGATCGACATGCCGCAGGCCACCCGCGAGCGGTTCGACCGCAACCGCGCGCAGGTCGAGCCCGGGCTGGACGAAGTGGAACGGCTGACCCGCGACAACCCCGCGCAGCAGGTGCGGCTGGGGGCGATGCGCGGCCTGGTGCGCCAGCGCCTGGCGCTGCTGCAACGCATCGCCGCCGAGCCGGCCGACGTGCACGCCGGGCTGCAGCGGCTGGTCTCTGAGCTGCCGCTGCAGGTGGCGGTGGACGAAATGATCGACGCCGAGCGCGCCTACCTCGGCGAACGCCAGGCGGACGCGCGGCGCACCCACCGGCAGGCGGTGTGGGCGGCCTGGGGCTCGATGATCGCGCAGGGCCTGCTGCTGGTCTGGCTGGCGCGGATGGCACTGCGCGCGGCGATGCGGCGCAGCGTGGCCGAGCGGACCTCGCAGCGCGAGAACGCGCGCTCCGCCGCGGTGCTGGACACCGTGCGCGAACCGATCGTGCTGGTCGACGAGCAGTTGCGCGTGGTCATGCACAACCCGGCCTTCGGCGAGCTGTTCGCGGTCGACCGCGACGCGCGCGGGCAGCAGCTGTCGGCGCTGGGCAACGGCGCCTGGGCCAACGAGGACGCGCTGCGGCGCCTGCACGACGTGCTGCGCCGCTCGCGCGAGCTGTGGGACTACGAGCTGCACCAGCACACCGCCGACGGCATCGACCGGGTGATGCTGGTCAACGCACGGCCGATGGACCTGCCCGACAGCGACGAGCGCGTGGCGCTGATCACCGCCAGCGACATCAGCGCGCAGAAGGCCGGCGAAACCCACATCCGCGAGCTCAACCGCCAGCTGCAGGGCAAGGTGGAGCAGGTCTCGGACGTCAACCGCGAGCTGGAGGCCTTCAGCTATTCGGTGTCGCACGACCTGCGCGCGCCGCTGCGCCACATCTCGGGCTTCGTCGGCAAGCTCTCGCGCCACCTCGGCGACGACCTCGACGACAAGGGCCGGCACTACCTCGAGGTGATCGGCGGTTCGGCGAAGCGCATGTCGGCGCTGATCGACGACCTGCTGGTGTACTCGCGCCTGGGCCGCAGCGCGATGCGCCTGCAGGCGGTGGACATCCAGTCGATGGTCGAGGAGACCCGCGCGATGCTCGACGCCGACGTCGCCGGCGAGCATCCCGGCCACGTGGTGCAGTGGCGGATCGGGCCGATGCCGATCCTGGTCGCCGACGAGAACATGCTGCGCCAGGTGTGGCACAACCTGATGGGCAACGCGGTCAAGTACAGCGCGCGCAGCGAACCGGCGCGGATCGAGGTGGAGCACCGGCGCAACGCCGACGGCGACCACCACTTCACGGTGCGCGACAACGGCGCCGGCTTCGACATGCAGTACGCCGGCAAGCTGTTCGGCGTGTTCCAGCGCCTGCACGCGGCCAGCGAGTTCAGCGGCACCGGCATCGGCCTGGCCAGCGTCAAGCGCGTGGTGACGCGCCACAACGGCAGCGTGTGGGCCGAAGCGGCGCCCGGCGAAGGCGCGACCTTCCACTTCACCCTGCCCGCCAACCTCGACCTCAAGCCCGCGAGCGCGCCATGAACCCGATCCGCACCATCCTGCTGGCCGAAGACAACCCGCACGATGCCGAGATGACCATCGACGCGCTGCGCGAGGCCCATCTGGTCAACCAGATCGTGCACGTCGAGGACGGCGTGGAGGCGCTGGACTACCTGTACCGTCGTGGCCGCTTCGCCGACCGCGCCGACGGCGATCCGTCGGTGCTGCTGCTGGACATCAAGATGCCGCGCATGGACGGGCTGGAGGTCTTGACCACGCTGCGCGCGGACGAGCACTTCCGGCGCATGCCGGTGGTGATCCTGTCGTCCTCGCGCGAGGAGCACGACCTGGCGCGCAGCTGGGACCAGGGCGTGAACGCCTACGTGGTCAAGCCGGTGGACGTCGACCAGTTCTTCGAGGCGATCAAGACCCTCGGCCGCTTCTGGGCGGTGTTCAACGAATCCGCGCCCGGGGATCCCTGAGCCGTGGCGCCGCCCGCGGTGCTGGTGATCGACGACGACCCGGACGACGCCGAACTGGCGCGGCTGGCGCTGGAGGAGGCGCTGCCGGCGCTCGGCGTGCGCGTGGTGACGCGCCGCGAACAGCTGGCGCCCGCGCTCGCCGCGGCGACGCCGCGACTGGTGCTGTGCGACCTCAACATCCCCGGCTGGCCCTGCGACGAGATCCTCGCCAGCGTGCGCGCGTCCGCGCCCGCGGCCCGCGTGGTGCTGCTCACCGGCGCGCCGCCGCCCGGCGACGCGGTCCTGCCCGTCGTCGACGCGCTGCTGCTCAAGGACCGCCTGCCGGACCTGCCCGCGCTGGTCCGGCGCCTCCTGCCCGGCTGAGCCGGGCCCGCGCGCTCAGCCGCCGGCGGCCTCGCGCTCGCGCAGCTTGCGGATCTGCGCCTCGACCGCGGCGATCGCGGTCATGTTGACCACGCGCCGCGGCGTGGACGTCTGCGTCAGCACGTGCGCCGGCTTGCTCACGCCCATCAGGATCGGGCCAAGCGCCACGCCGTCGGTCATCATCCGGATCATGTTGTAGGTGATGTTGGCGGCGTCGAGGTTGGGCATCACGAACAGGTTGGCACGGCCTTCCAGCGTGGTGTTGGGGAAGATGCGCCGGCGCAGGCCGTCGTCCCACGCGGTGTCGCCCTGCATCTCGCCGTCGAACTCCAGCTTCGGCGCGCGCCGCGCGAGGATCTCGCGCACCTGGCGCATCTTGCGGGCGCTGGGATCGTCGTGGCTGCCGAAATTGGAATGCGACATCAGCGCGATCTTCGGCTCGATGCCGAACAGCTTGAGCCGGTACGCCGCCTGGATCGTGCTTTCGGCGATCTGGTCCGGCGTCGGGTCGGGCTGCACGTGGGTGTCGACGAAGAACCACAGGCCCTTGTCGTTGACCACCCCGGTCATCGCCGACGTGCTCTGCACGCCGGGGTCGAGCGGGAACACGCTGCGGATGTAGCCAAGCTTCTTGTGGAAGCGACCGACCAGCCCGGTGATCATCGCATCGGCCTCGCCGCGGTCGACCATGATCGCGGCGATCAGGGTGGTGCGCGAGCGCAGCAGCGCCTTGGCCGCGTCCGGGGTGACGCCGCGGCGCTCGGTGATGGCGTGGTAGTGGCGCCAGTAGTCGCCGAAGCGCGGGTCGTCGTTGACGTTGGTGACCTCGAAGTCCTGGCCTTCGCGCAGGCGCAGGCCGAGGCGCTGGATGCGCATCTCGATCACGTCCGGGCGGCCGACCAGGATCGGGAAGGCGAGGCCTTCGTCGACCACGGTCTGCACCGCGCGCAGCACCGTTTCCTCCTCGCCTTCGGCGTAGACCACGCGCTGGCGGTCGGCGCGCGCGCGGTCGTACACCGGCTTCATGACGAGGCCGGTGCGGTAGATGAATTGCCCGAGCTTCTCGCGGTAGGCCTGCATGTCGGCGATCGGCCGCGTGGCGATGCCCGAATCCATCGCCGCCTGCGCCACGCACGGCGCCAACTGGGTGAGCAGGCGCGGGTCGAACGGGCGCGGGATGATGTAGTCGGCGCCGAAGCTGGGGATGTCCTCGCCGTAGGCGGCGCCGAGGTCGCTGGCCTCGCTCTTGGCCAGGGCCGCGATCGCGCGCACGCAGGCGAGCTTCATCGCCTCGTTGATGCCGGTGGCGCCGACGTCGAGCGCGCCGCGGAAGATGTACGGGAAGCACAGCGCGTTGTTGACCTGGTTCGGGTAGTCCGAACGGCCGGTGGCGATGATCGCGTCGGGGCGCACCGCCTTCGCGTCCTCCGGCAGTATCTCCGGGTACGGGTTGGCCAGCGCGAGGATGATCGGCTTGTCCGCCATCGTCGCGACCATCTCGGGCTTGAGGATACCGCCCGCGGACAGGCCGAGGAAGACGTCGGCGCCGTCGACGATCTCGGCCAGCGTGCGCTTGTCGGTGTCGCGCGCGTAGCGGCGCTTGTCCGGGTCGAGGTCGCTGCGCCCGGTGTGGATCACGCCGCCGCGGTCGAACGCGAAGATGTTCTCCGGCCTGAGCCCCAATGCCACCAGCATGTCGAGGCAGGCGATGCCCGCGGCGCCGGCGCCGGTGGTGGCGACCTTGACGTCCCCGATCTTCTTGCCGGCGATCTCCAGCGCGTTGACCACCGCCGAGCCGACGATGATCGCGGTGCCGTGCTGGTCGTCGTGGAACACCGGGATCTTCAGCCGCTCGCGCAGCTTGCGCTCGACGATGAAGCACTCCGGCGCCTTGATGTCCTCGAGGTTGATGCCGCCGAAGGTGGGTTCGAGGCTGGCGATGATGTCGACCAGCTTGTCGGGGTCCTTCTCGTCGACCTCGATGTCGAACACGTCGATCCCGGCGAACTTCTGGAACAGCACGCCCTTGCCTTCCATCACCGGCTTGCCGGCCAGCGGGCCGATGTCGCCCAGGCCGAGCACCGCGGTGCCGTTGCTGATCACCGCCACCAGGTTGCCGCGCGCGGTGTACTCGCTGGCCATGGCCGGGTCGGCGGCGATTTCCTCGCAGGCGTAGGCCACGCCCGGCGAATAGGCCAGCGCCAGGTCGCGCTGGGTGAGCATGGGCTTGGTCGCGCTGACCTTGATCTTGCCCTTGGGCGCGAGGCGGTGGTAATCCAGCGCGGCCTGGCGGAACTCCTGGGCGATTTCGGTGCTGTTCGAGGACTCGTCGGACATCATGTCACTGCCATGGTCGGATCGTGGATTCTAGCGGTTTGCCGGCGGGGGCATCGGCGGGGCGATGCGGCGGCGCACCAAGTGCCCGGGGGCCGCGCGCCGGCCGGTGGCGCCCACGCGGCGCGCGTCAGGGGTCCCGGAAGCGGCATTCCGCGGCCGTCGCCGCCGTGGCCAGGCAGGTGGCCTGCAGCGCGGCCGCGTCGGGCCGCGCCCCCGTGTCGAGCCACGCGTCCAGCGCGCGCAGCGCGGCGCGATAGCTGGCGTCGCGCAGGCGGCTGTGGTCGCGTTCGTCGGTCATGGCCTCGGCCAGCAGGTGGCCGCGGCCGGCGCCGTCGACGGTGGCGCGATAGGCCGCCAGCGCGCCGGCGGAGACCACCGGGTCGTGCGCGGCATGGATCGCCAGCGTCGGCAGCACGATCTGCCCCGACAGGTCGGCGTCGTAGCCCAGCCGCGCCACCGTCGCGGGATCGGCGGCGAAGCGCTCGACGCCGGCGTTGAGCGCCTCGTCGTCGCGGGAGCCGCGGTACACGGTGCGCGTGTTGTCGAAGGGATTGCCGCCGCGCAGGCGCACCTGCACCAGGTCGCGGAAATGGAAGGTGCCCCAGGCCAGGTGCGCGACGAGCTGCGATTCGGCCACGCCGCTGACGGCGAGGATGTCGGCCAGGCGCGCGGCCTGTGCGCGCGAGCGCTTCGCGGGCGCGGAATCGATGCCGGTGCACGCCTGCACGCGCCGGCGCAGTTCGGCGCGGTCCATGCGCGAGCCTGCGGGCAGTCCCTGCCACAGCGGGTACTGCGGCTCGTCCGCGGCGGGATGGTTGCGGCAGTAGTACTGGTACACCGCACGCAGGTCGGCGCGGAAGCCGTAGGCGCGGGTGCCGCCGGTGAGCAGGCCATTGGTGGTCAGCACGGCGTCGTAGTTCGCCGCGCCGTCGAGGTCGAGCGCGTACAGTTCCGCCGCCTTGGCGGCGACGTTGCCGCCCCAGGACTGGCCGTGCAGCACGGTGCGTTCGGGACGGCCCCAGCGCTGCTGGAACGCACGCCGGCTGTTGTCGACGTCTTCGGCGGCGCTGCGCACGCCGTAACCGCCGCGGCGGTAGGTGGAACCGATCCATGCATGGCCGTCGCGCACCATCACCGCGAAGCGGTCGAGGTCCTCGGCGGAGTCACCGTCGGCCGGCACGCCCAGGCGCGGGCCGCCGTGCGCGTGCACCAGCAGCCGCCGGTTCCACTGGCGCGGCATCGCCACCAGCAGCCAGGCACCGTTGCGGTCGCGCGCGGCGTGGCAGTCGGCCACGTCCGCGACCGATGCCGGGCACGGCGTGGGCGCGAACGCGGGTGCGTCCGCCTGCCCGCCGCTGCCAGCCGCCAGCGGCGCGATGAGCGCCGCGAGTGCCAGCGCAGTTGCCCGCGTCATCGCGCGTGCCCCGGTGCGCATGCCGTCGGTCCTCCCCGGTCAGAACGAATGGCTGATGTTGACGTACCAGTAGCGGCCCCAGGGCTGGTCGACCGAGCCGCGATAGCCATTGTCGGCCAGCGACGGGCCCTCGTCGGTCACGTCGTTCACGCCCAGGCGCACGGCCGTGCCCCCGTCGAAGCGGTACTGGCCGTAGAGGTTGGTCACCGTGCGCGATTCGACCACCCAGGGAGCGCCCGAGGCGCCGAGCAGCGAGGGCTGCTCGAACGAACTGCGGTAGCGCGTGGACACGCCCGCGCGCCATGGTCCCTGGTTCCAGGTGAGCGCGCTGGTGATGCGCCATTCCGGGCGGCCGTTCTGGCCGATCAGCTGGCTCGGGTCGGGCAGCGGCGTCAGCGCATCGATCGTGCCCGCGGCGCGCGCGGCGTACAACGCGTTGACGATCGGGCCCGGGTCACGGGTGAACTCGGTGAGCTTGCTGGCGTTGAGGCGCACGCTGAACGTGCCCAGGCGCGTGCGCCGCTTCTGCCAGTGCAGCCCGAAGTCGAGGCCGGCCGCCGTCTGCGGCTGCAGGTTGATGAACTGGTCGTTGATCGCGATCACCTCGCCCGCCGCCGCCAGCCCGCTGCCCTCGAACAGGGCGATGTCCTCGGGCGTCGGCGCGGCGCGCACCACCAGCGGGTTGCTGCCGCCCTGCACGCGGTCGAGGTAGTCGACGATCAGCGCCGTCTGCGCACCGAGCAGGCCCACGATCTGTTCCTGCTCGATCCGCCAGCGATCGACGGTAAAGGTGAAGCTGCCCGCCGCCTTCGGCAGGAAGGTCGGCTGGAACACGAGCCCGTAGGACACGTTGGTGCTTTCCTCCGGCTCCAGCTCCGGATTGCCGGCCACCAGCAGCGACACGCCCGAGGTGTTCTGCGCGCAGGCCGTCATCGACGCGATCGCGCCGGTGCGCAGCTGCGCCTCGCAGCGCGCGTAGTCCACGCCGCCGGCCAGGCGCGAATACTGGGTGGCGTTGGTCTGTTCCAGGTTCGGCGCGCGGAAGCCCTGGGAGTAGGAACCGCGCAGGCGCAGGCCGTCGACCACGTCCCAGGCCAGCGCGACCTTCGGCTTGGCCACGGAACCGAAGTCCGAGTAGTGCTCGTAGCGGCCGGCGAGCTGCATGTCGAGGCGGTTCACGAGTGGAATGCCCATCTCCGACGAAACCAGCGGCACCGCGAACTCGAGGTAGGCCGAACCGACGGTGCGCGAGCCGGACGTATCCGGGTTGGGGCTGACCGCGGACACGTTGCTGAGGTTGGTCTGGCCGCTGACCATGTCGGTGAAGGTGAAGGTGCCGTCGAGGTTGGCGTCGCGATCGTCCTTCTGCGTCTCGCGCCGCGCCTCGGCGCCGAAGGCGATGCCGAGGTTGCCGGCCGGCAGCGCCAGCAGGTCGCCGCGGTTCATGCGGAAGTCGACCATGGTCAGGGTGGTGCGCGAGGTGCGCACCAGGTCCATGCGGATCGCGTCCACCGCCGCCTGCGAGCTCGGCGAGCAGTCGCCCCAGCTGGTGGTGGCAACGCAGCCGCCGTTGAACGGGTTGTAGGCGTCGGGCGTGGACAGCGCCAGCTGCCGCTGCAGCGCGGTCATGTTGACGTTGCCGGAGCGGTCCTCGGCCTCGGCCTCGGAGTAGACCAGTGCGGTTTCCCAATCGAAGCCGTTCCACTGGCCGCGCAGGCCGGCGAGCAAGCGCGCCTGGTAGTTCCTGACCTCGACGTCCTGGAAGCCGACGTCGACGAAGCGGTAGTTGCTCAGCAGCACGGGCAGTCCGGCGGCAGGCACGTTGGTCAGGCCCGGCAGGCGGTTCGGGTTCGGCGAGCCGTCGGCGAACGTGGTCGGGCCGAACGGGTTCCAGTAGTTGCTGGCCGGGATCCACAGGCTGTTGAGGTTCACCACCGGCGGCTGCGTGGCCAGGCTGGTGGCGTGGTAGTAGCCCGCCTCGCCGAAGAATTCGACGTTGTCAGTGACGTCGTAGTGGCCGGTGAGGTACACGTTCACGCGCTCGACCGACGGCCGGACCGTGGTCGCGTGGCGCGTGTCGTAGCGCAGGTCGCGATGGGTGGTGTTGAAGTTGTGGTTGCCGCTGGCCAGGCACAGGTCCTCGCCGAAGGCGATGCCGCAGGCGCCGAAGCCCGCGTCTGGCTTCACGTGGAAGGCACCGGCGGTGTTGGTCAGGGCGACGCCGTTGGAGCGGATCACCGGGCGCTGGCCCACGCTGAGCCGTGCCCACGGCGTGTGCGAGGAGCGGCCGTCGAGCGCGGCCAGGCCCGCGAAGTCGGCGTAGTCCGCGAACAGCGGGCGCAGGTCGTCCGAGCGCGTGTAGTCCTGGTCCTCGGCCCACAGCGCGGACCGATTCGTGTAGTTGACGAACAGCGACACGTTGCCGCGCTCGAAGTTGCGGCCGGTGAACACCGAGGCGTCGTACTCGTCCATGCCGGTGCCTTCGGCCGTGCCGAAGCGCTGGCTCACGCTGAATCCCTCGAAGTCGCCCTGGAGCACGGTGTTGACCACGCCGGCCACGGCGTCGGCGCCGTAGATCGCCGCGGCGCCGTCGAGCAGCACCTCGACGCGGTCGAGCCCGGACACCGGGATCGCGTTCGAATTGAAGCTCTGCACCGGCACGGTGCCGGTATCGGAGGTGCCCTGGCTGGTCGGGTGCTGCACGATGCGCCGGCCGTTCAGCAGCACCAGGGTGTTGCCCACGCCGAGCGAGCGCAGGTTGACCGAGTTGACGTCGCCGCGCGCGGCGTTGCTGGTCTGCGGGTTGTTGGACGAGTCGAACAGCACGTCGCCCATCTGCGGGATGTCGCGCAGCAGTTCGTCGCCGGAGACCGCGCCGGCGGCGTCGATCTGCTCGGCGTCGAGCACCACCACCGGCAGCGCCTCGGTGGTCGCCGCGCCGCGGATGTGCGAGCCGACCACGACCACCTTGTCGAGCGTGGTCGCGTCCTCGGCCGGCGGCGCATCGCTGGCCTGTGCTTCGGTCACGGCCTGCGCGTCGGCGTCCGGCGCGGTCGGCGCCTGCGCCAGCGCGGTCTGGATCGCGGCGGCGAGCAGGGCGACGGCGATGGTGCCGCGGGTCGCCGCGGAACGATGGTGCATGTGCATGGTGCTTCCTCCCTCGGATGGCGTGCCGGCGTCGATCTCAGTCGAGGTCCAGCGACTTCGGGTCGCCCGGCCCGGCGGCCGGGTCGGGTGCGGCGGCGATCGGCGACGGCGGCCCGGCCAGGGCCCGGTCGAGCGCATCGCGGTCGAGCGCGTTCTCCCAGCGCGCGACCACCACGGTGGCCACCGCGTTGCCGATGAAATTGGTGATCGAGCGGCATTCGCTCATGAAGCGGTCGACGCCCAGGATCAGTGCCATGCCCGCGACCGGGATCGTCGGCACCACCGACAGCGTGGCCGCCAGGGTGATGAAACCGGCCCCGGTGACGCCCGCCGCACCCTTCGAGCTGAGCATCGCCACCAGCAGCAGGGTCACCTGCTGCCACAGCGTGAGCTCGGTGTTGGTGGCCTGTGCGATGAACAGCGCCGCCAGGGTCATGTAGATGTTGGTGCCGTCGAGGTTGAACGAATAGCCGGTGGGCACGACCAGGCCGACCACCGACTTCCTGCAACCGGCGCGCTCCATCTTCTCCATCAGCGATGGCAGCGCCGATTCCGACGACGACGTGCCCAGCACCAGCAGCAGCTCGGCGCGCAGGTAGCGGCACAGCCTGAGGATCGAGAACCCGCACAGGCGCGACACCGTGCCGAGGATCACCAGCACGAACAGCAGCGACGTGATGTAGAAGGTGCCGATCAGCCAGGCCAGGTTGGCCAGCGATTCCACGCCGTAGCGGCCGATGGTGAACGCTATCGCGCCGAACGCGCCGATCGGCGCGGCCTTCATCAGGATGTGCACCAGTTTGAACACCGGCGCGGTCAGCGCCTCGAGGAACTTCAGTACCGGCCGCCCCGGCTCGCCAACCATCGCCAGCGCGATGCCGAACAGCACCGCCACGAACAGCACCTGCAGGATGTTGCCCTCGACGAAGGCGCCGACCACGGTCGCCGGGATCACGTCGAGCAGGAAGCCGACCAGCGACATCTCGTGCGACTTCTGCACGTAGCCCTCGACCGCGGCGGTGTCGAGCGAGGCGGGGTTGATGTTCATGCCGGCGCCGGGCTGCACCAGGTGCGCCACCACGAGGCCGACGACCAGCGCCAGCGTCGAAAAGAACAGGAAGTAGGCCATCGCCTTGGCGAACACCCGCCCGACCGTGCGCAGCTGGGTCATGCCGGCGATGCCGGTGACGATGGTCAGGAAGATCACCGGCGCGATGATCATCTTCACCAGCTTGATGAAGCCGTCGCCCAACGGTTTGAACTGCTGCGCCAGCACCGGCTCGAAATGGCCGAGCAGCGCGCCGAGCACGATCGCCAGCAGCACCTGCACGTACAGCTGCCGGTACCAGGGCAGGCGTGCCGGCAGCGGCAGCGGCTGGGCGGGGCCGGAATGAAGGGTCGGGTGCATCGTCGGGGATCTCGTGGAGCGCGGGCACCGTTGTACGCGCGGCCCGGCGATCTGCCGATAACGCATTGGTACTAGGCCCTGGCGCCACCGCTTGCCCGCACGGGCCACTACACTCGCCGCCATGCGACGCGATCGGCGCCTACGCCACTGGCTGCCCACCCTGCTGCTCGCCGTCGGCGGCACGGTGCTGTTCGCGTGGCTCGGGCATGGTTGGGGCGAGCGCCGCGAGCTGGACCGGCAGGCCGTGCAATCCCGCGCGCAACTGGTGCTGCTCGGCCGCGCGCTGGAGCAGACCGTGGACCGCTACCGCGCACTGCCGCAGGTGCTGGCGCTGGACCCGGAGCTGCGCGCGGCGGTCGCCGCGCCGGTCGACGAGGCCACGCGGCGGCGGCTCAACCTGCGGCTGGAAGAGGCCAACCGTACCGCGCAGGCGTCGACGCTGACGCTGATCGACGCCGAGGGCACCGCGGTCGCCGCCAGCAACTGGCGCGAACCGGGCAGCAACGTCGGCGAGCACTACGGCTTCCGCCCGTACGTGCGCCAGGCGCTGGCCGAGGGCCAGGGTCGCTTCTACGGCATCGGCGTCACCACCGGGGTGCCCGGCTACTTCCTCTCCGAGCTGGTCCGCGGCGGCGACGGCGCGCCAATGGGCGTGGTCGTGATCAAGATCCAGCTGACCGCGCTCGAGCGCGAATGGCTGCGCGTCGAGGGGACGGTGTTGGTCAGCGACCGCCACGGCGTGGTGTTCCTCGCCAGCCAGGACGACTGGCGCTACCGCACGCTGCGCGCGCTCGGCCCGGCTGCGCTGCGCGAGCTGGAGGCCACGCGCCAGTACGGCACGCAACCGCTGCGGCCGATGGCGGTGCGGCGCGAGCGCACGTTGGGCGATGACGCCATCCAGGCGCGCCTGGACGCCCCGGCGCGCGGCGACGACTGGCTGTGGGTGCGCGCGCCACTGCAGGAGCCGGGCTGGACCCTGCACCTGCTGCGCGATGCGACCAGCGCGACCGCCGCGGCCGCGCGCCAGGCGGCGATCGCGGCCGCGTTGCTGTGGCTGGCGCTGGCGCTGCTGGGCCTGTTCGTGCAGCAGCGGCGGCGCATCGCCGCCTTGCGCCAGCGCAACCGCGTCGAACTCGAGGCGCTGGTGCAGCAGCACGCACAGGAGCTGCGCACCGCGCGCGACGGCGTGATCGAGGCCGCACGCCAGGCCGACAGCGGCCTCAGCCGCGAGCTCGAACACCTGCCGCAAGGCGTGGTGATCATCGATGCCGGCCTGCGCCTGGTTGCCTGGAACCGCCGCTACCTGGACCTGTTCCGCTTCCCACCCGGCTTCATCCACGTCGGCCGCCCGATCGAGGACGTGTTCCGCTACAACGCCGAACGCGGACTGCTCGGCCCGGGCCCGCTGGAGGACGCGATCCAGCGCCGCCTCGACCACCTGCGCAGCGGCAAGCCGCACGCCCGCGAAAGCGAGAAGGACGATGGCACGGTGCTGGAGATCCGCGGCAATCCGCTGCCCGACGGCGGCTTCGTCACCAGCTACGCCGACATCACCGGCTACAAGAACACCGCGCGCGAACTGCGCTCGCTGGCCGACGCACTGGAGCGGCGCATCGCCGACCGCACCGCCGACCTCGAGCAGGCGCGCCACGACGCCGAGCAGGCGAACCGCTACAAGACGCGCTTCGTCGCCGCCGCCGTGCACGACCTGCTGCAGCCGCTCAACGCCGCGCGCATGTTCCTCTCCGCGCTGCGCGCCCGGCTCGCGGCGGGCGAGCAGCGCGACCTGTCCGACCATGTCGAGGCCGCGCTGGCGGCGCAGGACGCGGTGCTCGCCAGCCTGCTCGACATCTCGCGGATGGAGGCGGGCACGCTGCCGGTGCAGGTGCGCGCATTCGCGCTGGAGCCGCTGCTGGACACGCTGGCGCGCGAGTTCGGCATGCTGGCCGCATCGCACGGGTTGGCGCTGGCGCACGTGCCGACGCGGCTCGCGGTGCGCAGCGACGAGGCCCTGCTGCGCCGCATCCTGCAGAACTTCCTGTCCAACGCGGTGCGCTACACCCGGCACGGACGCATCCTCCTCGGCTGTCGGCGCGAAGGCGGCCACCTGCGGATCGAAGTGCACGACCAGGGACCGGGCATCCCCGGGCGCCTGCAGCGCGAGATCTTCGAGGAATTCCGCCGCCTCGACGAGGGCCATGGCGACGAACGCGGCGCCGGCCTGGGCCTGGCGATCGTCGAGCGCATCGGCCGGCTGCTCGGCCATCGCATCGGCCTGCGCTCTTCGACCGGCCGCGGCAGCGTGTTCTGGGTGACGGTGCCGCTCGCGGAGGCCACGGACGTGCCCGCGCCGCCACCGTTGTCCGTAGCCGACGCCACCGCGCTGGACGATGGCCCGCTGCGGGGATGCGCCTGCTGGTGCATCGACGACGACGCGCGCGTGTGCGAGGCCACGCGCGCGCTGCTGGAACGCTGGGGTTGCGTGGTGCCGTTCGCCGGCGGGCCGCAGGGTGCACTCGACGCCGCCTCGCCGCGGCGCGTGCCGCAGATCGTGCTGCTCGACGTGCGCATGGGCGCGTTCGAGGGGCCGGCGCTGTACGCGCAGCTGTGCGCGCGCTGGCAGCAGTCGCCGCCCGTGGTGCTGGTCACCGCCGAGCGCGACGGGGCATTGCAGCGCACCGCGGCCGAACGCGGCTGGGGCTTCCTGTCAAAGCCGGTGCGGGCGCCGGCGCTGCGCGCGTTGATGAGCCAGATGCTGTTGCGGCGGAGCTAGGAGATCCGCCATCGATCCGTGCGTCTCCCGCCGGATGTCATTCCGGACCCGCGCAGCGGGCGGGGAATCCCGCAACGCGACGGGTCCGGGAAACAGGACGCAGGTCCTTCACTTCGTTCGGGATGACATCACGATCGGGGCTGTGGTGGTGCGGGGCTGCCGATGCGCTGTGGAGCCGGCGACCCAGGCGAATCCCATGCATCAGGCGCCGCTCTCGGGCTCCAGCGCCTTCACCAGCACCGCCGCCTGGGTGCGGCTGTAGCAATCGAGTTTCTTCAGGATCGCCGTGACGTGCACCTTCACCGTGTTCTCGGCCAGCCCCAATGCATGCGCGATCTGCTTGTTGAGCAGGCCATCGGCCAGGCACAGCAGGACGCGGAACTGTTGCGGCGTGAGTTGCGCGAGTTTCGCCGCCAACTCGGCGTCGGCCTCGGAGCGCTCGGCCGCCATCGGCGGGAACCAGGTACCGCCGTCGAGCACGGCGACCACCGCCTCGCCGATCGATTCGGCCGGCGCGGACTTGGGGATGAAGCCGGCGGCGCCGAACTGCTGCGCACGGCGGATCACCCGCGGATGGTCGTTGGAGGAGATCACCACCACCGGCACCTGCGGATGCTCGCCGCGCACATGCAGCAATGCCGAGAAGCCACGCGCGCCGGGCATGGTCAGGTCGAGCAGCACCAGGTCGGCCTGCGGATGCGCAAGCAGCGCCTCGCCCAGCGCGGGCGCACTGGCCGCCTCGGCCACCGACGCCTGTGGCAACGCTTCGCGCAGGGCGTGCAGCACCGCCGCGCGGAACAGAGGGTGGTCGTCGGCGACGAGGATCACGGGCGGGGCCATGGCCGCAGTCTGCCACCACCGAACGCGAACCGGGCCGCACCTAGCACTTATCGGCTAGACGTCCGTGCCTGTCGCGCGGCACATGTCGCCATAACCGCGAGCTATGCATGGCAGGCATCTTTTCGATGGCAGGCCTGGCCCATCCCCCGGAAGATGAGGGTCCCGCCGACCTCGCGCTGCAGGCCACCGGACCCGTGCCACTTCCCCGCACTCCAGCGCCGGCCGGCGACCCGCATTGGCCGCCGCCGTTCCTGCTCTACCTGGGCAACGCGCCCGACGACCTCGCGGCCAAGACCGCGCGCGGACTGGTGCAGTTCCGTCCGGAGTGGTGCCTCGGCCAGCTGCGTGGCCGCGACTGCAGGACGCGCGTGGACGTGCCGGACATGGACGTCGCGCAGGCCCGTGCCGCCGGCGCGCGGACGATGATCGTCGGCGTGGCCAATGCCGGTGGTCGACTCGGCGCCGAGTCGGTGGCGGACATCGTGGCGGCGCTGGACGGCGGGCTGAACGTGGCCTCGGGGCTGCATGAGCGGCTGGCGTCGCATGCCGTGATCGTCGAGGCCGCGCGCCGCAACGGCCGCCACCTGTTCGACGCGCGCACGCCACCGGAAACCCCCGTTGGCACCGGCCTCAGGCGCGCCGGCAGGCGACTGCTGACGGTCGGCACCGATTGTTCCACCGGCAAGATGTACACCACGCTGTCGCTGGAAGCGGAGATGCGCGCACGCGGCCTGAAGGCCGACTTCCGCGCGACCGGGCAGACCGGCATCTTCGTTGCCGGGCGCGGCATCCCGATCGACGCAGTGGTGGCCGACTTCATCTCCGGCGGCATCGAATGGCTGTCGCCCGCGCGCGATGACGGCGGCTGGGACCTGATCGAGGGCCAGGGTTCGCTGTTCCACGCCTCGTTCGCGGGCGTGTCGATGGGCCTGCTGCATGGCGCGCAGCCCGACGCGCTGGTGCTGTGCCACGAACCCGGCCGCCCGCACATGCGCGGACTGAGGCATTTCCCCGTGCCCGGATTGCGCGAGACGCTGGACGCCAACCTCGCCGTGGCGCGGCTCACCAACCCGGGCGTGGTCGCCGTGGGCGTCGCACTCAACACCTCCAAGCTCGATCCCGCGGCTGCCGCGCGCGCCTGCCGCGAGGCCGAGGACCTGCTCGGCCTGCCCGCGCAGGACCCCGTGCGCGATGGCGTGGCCCGGATCGTGGACAGGCTGCTGGCGTGCCTGCCCGGCTGACGCTCGAACACCGCAGCTGGCCACTGGCCACGCCGTTCCGGATCGCACGCGGCGTGCGCACCGCGACCGAGGTGGTGGTGGCGACGATCGACGACGGCACGCACGTCGGCAGCGGCGAATCGCTGCCTTATCCGCGCTATGGCGAAAGCGTGGCATCGGTACGCGCACAGGCCCAGGCCATGGCCGGTGCCATCGCCGGCGGACTCGGCCGCAGGCAGTTGCTGGACGCGCTTGCGCCCGGGGCCGCGCGCAACGCGCTCGACTGCGCGCTGTGGGACCTCGAATCGCGTCGCAGCGGCCGTCCCGTCGCCGCGTTGCTCGGCCAGCCGGATGCGTTGCCATCGCTGGCGAGTGCGCAGACCGTCGGCATCGACACCCCGGAGCGGATGGCGGCGGCGGCACGCGCGCTCGCCCACCTCGACCTGGTGAAGGTCAAGGTCGACGCCGAGGATCCGGCCGCGCGCATCCGCGCGGTCCGGGCCGCACTGCCGCGCGCGCGCATGATCGTGGATCCGAACGAGAGCTGGACGCTGGCGCTGCTGGACGCGCTGCAGCCGGTGCTGGCGGACGCGCGCGTGGACCTGGTCGAGCAACCCCTGCCGTCCGCCGAGGACCACGTGCTCGTCGGCTTCCGATCGGTGGCGCGGCTGTGCGCCGATGAATCCTGCCATGTCGCGGCCGACCTGCCGCGGCTGCGCGATCGCTACCAGGTGGTCAACATCAAGCTCGACAAGAGCGGTGGCCTGACCGCCGCGCTCGACCTGCTGGATGCGGCGCAGGCGCAGGGCTTCGGGATCATGGCCGGCTGCATGATCTGCACCTCGCTGGCGATCGCGCCGGCGTGGCACGTGGCGCGGCACGCCGAGTTCGTCGACCTCGATGGCCCGCTTTGGCTGTGCGAAGACCATCCGGGTGGCGCGACGATGCGCGAGGACGGACGACTGCAGGCGCCATCGACGCGGCTCTGGGGTGGCGGCGCGCTGGCCTGAAGCCTGCGCGGGAACGCGCGCGCCGGCCGCCGGCATCTGGCAAGCTTCGGCACGCGAGCACGCGACATCCTGCACGGGCCAGCGGCGGGATCGCTGACGCGAGCGGCGGTGGCCGCACCCATCGCACGACAGGAACGCCATGCTGCAACTCGACGCGATCCAGACCCTCGCCCTCGCCGGGCTCGCCCTGTTCCTGGGCTACGCGCTGTGCCGGTTCGTGCCGGTGTTCGCCCGCTACAACCTGCCGCCGCCGGTGATCGGCGGCCTCGTGGTGGCGCTGGCGGTGCTGGTCGCGCGGCAGCGGGACGTGGTCCTGTTCGAACTCGACACCAGCCTGCAAAGCCCGTTGATGATCGCGTTCTTCACCACCATCGGGATCAATGCCAGCCTGGCGCTGCTGAAGGTCAGCGGCCGGCAGGTGATGGTATTCCTCGCGCTGGCCTCGGCCTTCGCGGTGGCGCAGAACCTGCTGGGCATGGCGGTCGCCGCCGGCTTCGGGCTGCACCCGCTGTTCGGCGTGCTCGCCGGTTCCACCACGCTCACCGGCGGGCCGGCGACCGGCCTGGCGTTCGCGCCGCTGTTCGAGGCCGCGGGCGTGCGGGGCGCCGAATCGGTGGCGGTCGCCGCGGCCATGGCCGGCATCGTGCTGGGCGGCCTGGTCGGCGGCCCCGCGATCACCGTGCTGATCCGTCGCCACGGCCTGCGCGGGCGGAGCGGTCCCGAGTGGGTGGTCGAACAGGTCGACGCACGATCGCCACTGGACGACGCCAGCCGCGAGTTCAGGGCGCTGCAGGCGATCGTTTTGCTGCTGCTCGCGATGTGGCTGGGCCACTGGGTCAGCAAGGGCATCGCCACGCTCGGCCTCACCCTGCCGGCCTACATCGGCGCGATGCTGGTCGGTGCCGCGTTCCGCAACCTCGACGATGCCACCGGCTGGCTGCGCCTGCCGGTGGCCACGCTCGACCTGATCGGCAACGTCTGCCTGGCGCTGTTCCTGTCGCTGGCGCTGATGAACCTCAAGCTGTGGGAACTGTCCGGCCTCGCCCTGCCGCTGCTGGTGAACCTGGCGCTGCAGGTGCTGATGGTGGTGCTGTTCTGCGGCGTGGTGTTCCGCGCGATGGGACGCGACTACGACGCGGCGGTGATGGGCGGCGGCTTCATCGGCTTCATGCTCGGCACCACCGCCAATGCGATGGCGGTCATGCGCACCCTCACCGAACGCTATGGCGCTGCGCCGCGCGCTTTCCTGGTCGCGCCGCTGGTGGGCGCGTTCTTCATCGACTTCACCAACGCGCTGATCATCACCGGGTTCATCAATCTCTGGGACTGAACGCTCACGGACGCAGGCGTTTCGGGTTCGACGTCCCCCACACCGTGTACTGGTCGGCCAGGATCACGCCGGTGAGCTTCTCGATCTCGGCCTGGGTGATCTCGTCATCGCCCTGCCGGCCGAACAGCACCACCTCGTCGCCCGCGG
The DNA here is from genome assembly GCA_020161335.1 of Pseudomonadota bacterium. Classification (GTDB taxonomy): domain Bacteria; phylum Pseudomonadota; class Gammaproteobacteria; order Xanthomonadales; family Xanthomonadaceae; genus Luteimonas. The sequence continues at coordinate 19,772 of JAIUOJ010000003.1, read as the reverse complement.
AGACACCCGGGATGTCGGTGACATCGACCATCGTGGTGTTCATGGTGACGCGGCCCAGCACCGGCGCGCGCCGGCCGCGGACCAGCACGCTGCCCTGGTTCGAATAGGCGCGCCGGTAACCGTCGGAATAACCGACCGGCAGGTTTGCCAGCCGCGAATCGCGCGCCAGGGTGAAGGTGCGGTCGTAGCTGACCGTGGCGCCGGCGGGATAGGCCTGCACCGATGCCACCCGGGTGCGGAACGACCCCGCGTGCGCGAACGGCGGCTTCGGCGTGCCGCCGTAGCCGTACAGCGCGCCGCCGGGACGCACCATGTCCAGGTGTGCTTCGGGCACGTGCTGGACCGCGAAGGAGTTGGCGGCGTGCAGCAGCACGTGCTCGCGTCGCAGCGCGGTGTTGGCGAACAGCCAGGCCGCCTCCTGCTTGAACGTGCCCAGGCCGTGGCGCACGTCCGCCAGGTCCTCGGTGGGGAAGTGCGTCATCAGGCCGACGACGCGCAGGCCGTCCGTCGCCACCAGTGCCTGCGCCTCGCGCCGCCCGGCGTCGTTGCCCATCTCCAGCCCGTTGCGGCCCATGCCGGCTGAATTGAGCGCCAGGTGCACGCGCGCGCCACCGCGTCGCCGGCGGTGGATGCGGGCCACCATCTGCGCGGTCTCCAGGCCACCGACCAGTTCCTCGACCGCATGCGGCAATGCGGCCTCGATCTCCCACGCCGTCGCCGCGCGCACGCGCATCAGGCGACCGCGGAAGCCGCAGGCGCGCGCCATGCGGGCCTCCTCGGTGCTGGCGATGCCGATGTACGCGATCCCTGCCTTGAGGAACGTGGGCATCGCCATGTCGATGCCGATGCCGTAGGCGTCGGCCTTCATCACCGCGCAGACGCGCGCGCCGCCGGCCACCATCGAGCGGATCAATCCCAGGTTGTGCCCGAGGACCGCGGGATCGACCTCGATCCATGCGTTCGACGCCAGCGCGCGCTTGCGGTTGCCGCCGCCGAGCAGGGGCGCGGCCTGCACGTCGACCGCCGCGGCCAGTGCCGTGCCCGTGGCGGCGGCGAGGAATGCGCGACGGTTGAAGGGGATACGCTGCTGGTAGGACACGCTGCTTTCCCGGTGGGGCCCGCTCCTGCCGGGAGAGGGGACAGCAACAGCCGCCGCCGGATGACCGGCGGCGACTGGACGGGCTACGCCTGGCTTGCCCGCCGCGTCACTCGAAGCGGTACTCGATCGCCAGGTTGTACGAGCGACCACGCGGATCGGCGATGCGGTCTTCCCAGGCCGCACCGGACGCGAAGTCGTTCTGGTGCGCGGTGAACGGCGGATCGGTGTTCAGCAGGTTGCGGACCACGAAGGTCAGCTTGACGCCGTCCATTCCCGCCCACGACACGCCGTAGTTGTAGGTGATGTAGCGGTCGACGTCCGGGTTCCACTCCGACGGCACGAAGGTGGGCACCGCGCGGTCCATGCTCACCGGCAGTTCGTCCTTGTAGCCGTTGCGGTAGACCTGGGTCAGCGTGTGCGACCAGTCGCCCTTCTCGTAGTTGAGGTTCAGCGTGTGCTTCCACTTCAGCGGCAGGTTGTAGTACCGCACGTACTTGCCCACCAGGTTGTCGCTGTAGGGCATGTCGGTGACGACGCGCTGCTGGAAGTTGTCGATGTAGCTGCCGTTGAGGTTGATCCGCCAATGCCCGCCGGCCAGCTCGCCGGTGAGGTTGGCATCCAGCTCGACGCCGCTCATCAGGGTGCCACCGGTGTTGGCAAAGGTCCGGTCGAGGTAGGCCAGCGATCCGTCGGCGTTGCGTACCCAGCGGTCGGAGAACACGCTGTAGAAGTCGCGCAGCATGCTGATGTCGGGCGAGCGGATGGTGTTCAACCGCTCGATCTCCCACCAGTCAAGGCTGAGGTTGAAGTTGGCGGCAGGCGCGAAGACCACGCCGATGCTGCGCTGCTTGGCGGTTTCCGGCTTCAGGTTGAGGTTGCCGCCGAACGCCTGCAGCGGCCGGTTGATGAACGCGCAACCCGGCGCCGCGGAGGGCCGGCCACCGGGACAGGTGGCGGGATCGGCCAGGTCGAGGCCGGTGTACTCGCTCTCGAGCCGGCCGCCGTACAGGCGGGTGAACTCGGGCGCCTTGAAGCCGGTGCTGTACGCGCCGCGGAACGCCAGCCAGTCGAGCGGCTGCCATTTGAACGAGTACTTCGGGTTGGTGGTGCTGCCGAACACATCGTACTGGTCGCGGCGCGCGGCCAAGGTGAGTTCGAAGGTGTCGTGCAGCGGCAGGTAGGCCTCGACGTACAGCGCCTTCACGTCGCGGCTGACATCGGGCTGGTCGTTGTTGACGTCGAACGGGGCCTGGTAGATCGCGCGCGTGGCGGCTTCACCTTCGAGCTTGCCGGCGAAACCGAACTCCTCTCGGCGCAGTTCGATGCCGGTCGCCAGCTGCACTTCCCCACCCCACAGGTCGAAGCCCAGCCCGCCGGTGAAGTTCGCGTCGATCGTGGTGACGGTGGACTCGCCGCCGTAGAGCTTGACACCGGCGGCCGACGCCGCCTGCAGCATCGCCACGCCCTGCGCGCTCTGCTCCTGGTCCGAACGGAGGAACGGATTGATGTAGCCGCTGCCCAGCGCCTGCTGGAACTCGGTGGTGAAGTAGTAGCCGTTGCCGAGGATGGACTCGGCTCGGCTGTTCGCGCGCGAGACGCCGATGTCGTAGTTCCAGCTGCCGATGTCGCCCTCCATCCCCGCCAGCAGGCGCCATGCGGTGGTCGTGGTCAGCACCTCGCGCGGGCCGCAGACTTCGCACCGCCAGCGGTAGGGGATGCGATTGCCGTAGACAAGGTTGCCGACGCTGGTGAGGGGGGCGGACGTGGGGTAGAAGAACTGGCGGATCGACTCGTACACCGCGTTGTAGGTGTCGCGGGTGATGTCGTTGAGCGGATACCAGGTGCTCGGCGGCAGCGAGCTGGTGGCGCTGCCCGAGGTGATCTGCTGGTACTCGAACTGGCGGTTCGACTTGACGCGCGAACCCATGGCCTCGACGTAGAACATGTGGCTGTCACCGACCTTGAAGCTGGCACGCCCCAGCGCCTGCACGCTGTCCACCGGCTGCAGCATCACGCGCGAGCGCGGGTAGTCCCAGGCGCAGGCGTACTTGGAATTGGCCAGGCCCCACATCTGGTAGGCGTGGGGACCCATCATGTCGCTGCCGGCTTCGCAGCCAGCGCCACCGGGCAGGTTGAGCGGATTGATGAAGGACTGGTTGCCGCCGCCCGCGGGATCGGGCAACGAGCCGGTGATGATGCCGCCTGAGGTGTTGGTCACCGTCGCGAACGGCGTGCCGCGCGTATCCGGCGACAGGCCGCGGTTGGGCTGGAAGGTGTTGGTGAAGTCACGGTCGATGCCGCGGAGGATCTCGTTGCGCTTCCAGTTCAGCGTGCCCCAGACGTTCCAGCGGTCCTCGTCGATGTCGCCCATGCCGCCGAGCACGCCGTAGGAATAGATGTTGCCTCCGCCGTCGTGGGTTACGTCGAAACCGGCGTTGACGGTGATGCCTTCGTAATCGGTGCGGGTGATGAAGTTGATCACGCCGCCGATGGCGTCGGTGCCGTACACCGCCGAAGCGCCGTCGCGCAGCACTTCGACGCGGTCGATCGCCGAGAACGGGATGGAATTGAGGTCCACCGCCTGGCCGCGCAGGCCGTGGGTGGCGACGCGGCGGCCGTTGAGCAGCACCAGCGTGGCATCGGCGCCCTGGCCACGCAGGTTGGCGCCGGACACGCCGTTGTTGCCGCGCATCTCGTCCGACCCCACGCCCACCTGCGCGGTCAGGTTGTCCGAGCCGTTGCCGGCGATGTTGAGGTACTGGAGCATCTGTTCGGCCGAGGTGATGCCTTGCGCCTGGATCTCTTCCTTCTGGATGACCGTGATCGGCAGCGCCGTCTCCACGTCGGTGCGCTTGATGCGTGATCCGGTGACGCTGACCTTGTCGAGCGTGGTCGGCGCCGGCTGCGCCCCGTCCTGGGCCGCGGCCGGGGTCGCGATCGCCGCGATCACGGCTGCGCAAAGCAGGTTCAGGCGGAACTCTCGGTGGGTGCGCATGTTGTCTCCTTGGACGGTACGGGCGGCGGCGGGCAGGTCGTTGAAGGGAACGGGCGGGGCCGGTCAGCGATGGCCGGCGGGGGCGTCTTGCCGGAACAACGCGCCGATCTCCAGCGCGGTGCGGTACGGCGTCGGGTCGTTGCGGTTGCTCAGCACGATCACGGCCAGGCGCTGCTGCGGCCAACGCACGAAGGCGTTGCGGAAGCCGATGCTCTCGCCGTTGTGCCACTGCCGGTCGCCGGCTTCGGTGACGCGCCAGCCGAAGCCGTAGTACGTGGCCTCCGGCTCGACGGCCACCCGTACCTGCTTGCCGAAGGCCAGGGCACGCGTGTCGGCGCTGAACAGGCGGTCGTCGTCGAGCGCGGCGTTCCAGCGCGCGAGGTCGTCGATGTTCGAGTAGATGCCGCCGTCGCCGAGCACGGCGCTGTAGGCGTTCTGGTCGGTGCGCTCCCAGCCGCCATCGACGGCGCTGTAGCCCCATGCGCGGTGCGGGATCGCCGGGCCGCCCTCGACCCGCGCGTGGGTTTCGTGCATGCCCAGCGGCTCGAAGATGCGCGTGCGCAGGTAGTCGGCGAAGGCCATGCCGGAGGCGCGCTCGACCACCAGCGCCAGCAGCGCGTAGCCGCTGTTGCTGTAGCGATAGGTGCTCCCAGGCGGGAAGTAGAAGGGATCCGGCAGCGCCAGCCGCTGCTCCAGCAGCGCAAGCACGCCGGCGTCGAGGATCTGGCCCTCGTAGGGCTTGGGCATCAGGTCTTCGTAGTCCGGCAACCCCGAGGTGTGGTCGAGCAGCTGGCGAACGGTGATGACGTCGGCCGCGCCCGGCAACGACGGCAGCCAGCGCCTGAGCGGATCGTCGATCGACAGCTTGCCGTCCTGCGCAAGCAGCAGGATCGCGGCGGCGGTGAACGGCTTGGTGACCGACGCGAGTCGGTAGTTGGTCGCCGGCCCCGCGTCGGTGCCGCGCGCCAGGTCCGAACGCCCGAAGCCGCGCCGGACCAGGGCCTTGCCATCCTTGAACACCAGCAGCGAGGCGCCGGGGACGTCACCGTCGTAGGGCTGCATGATGCGTTCGATCGCCGCCCACGGCGTGCCGTCGGCAGGCGCGCTCACCGGCACGTCGTACAGCGTGTGCGGGCTTGGTTCGGGGCGGAAGCCGTAATGCCACCACTCCATCGGGTAGTTGTGGAAGCCCTGCCCCGCCATCGCCTCGCGCAGCACCTGGCGATTGGCGCGCTGCGCCGCGTCCACGTCCGGGGAGTCGGTGTTGGCGCGCGCGTCGAAGAAGTCGAACGCGGTGCCCATGTCCAGCGGTTCGCAGCCCGCGCCGCCGGCATCGCAGCGCAGCACGGTCAGGTCGACGGTCGCGCCGCGACTGTGGCCCGACACCGGCGCGATGTACTCGCCCGGCAATTGCGACTTGTCGAGCCCGGGATAGTGCGCAGCCCGGGTGCGCACGTCCGCCGCATCCCCCACCCAGCGCATGAAATGGGCGACGGCGCGCGCGGGCCGGTAGCAGTCGAACACGCGCAGCCGCAGGTGGCGCTCGCGCAGCGCCGCTTCGACCCGTGCCAGCGCCTCGGCCGCCTCGCGCTTGAGCCAACAGCGGGGTGCCTCGTAGCCGTCGACCGGCGCGCCGACAAAATTGTCGCGGCCGGCGTAGGCGATCGCCTGCGACAGGTCCGGTACCAGGCTGCGGATGTCGACCAGGCCGGCCTGTTCCATGCTGGCCGACGGGGACAGGCGCATCGCGTCGTCGGCGTGCGCCGGCGCCGCCACGGCGAACAGCCCGAACACCACCGACAGCACGTGGCGCATCACGCGCGGCCGCCCCGGCAGCAACGGCACGCGCCTCGCCACGTCCCCATGCTGGTCCCCTTGCTGGTCATGCGTCATCCACCCGTGACTGGAAAGCGGGGCCATCGCCGTCGGTACCGCAACGCGTGGTGGCGCTGGCCGCGTCCCCTCGACGCCCCCTGCCAATGCCCCGCCGGCATCCCCGGACGCGGAACGGTCCCGCACACCGCAGGCCCCTGCCCGCATCGCGTTGCCCGGCGAGGCCCGCCGTCCCAAACCGCAAACGCCATCGCGTCGCGTCTGATTGCGCCGCGATGACCGTTTTTGTTGTGTAGCACGGCGTTTTTTTAGGGTCAACGACACGCAATCGGGCCTGCAACCACCCGGGAACCGTCGCCGGCGCGGCCGCCAGGGCACGCCCCGCACGTCGCTTCGCGGTCCGGCCGGCATGCGGAAAAGCCGTTCGAATCCGTGCCTTGCCGCACGCGCATCGACATCGCCGCGACCGCGCCGCCCGGCGCGCGACCGTGCCCGTCGACCCGCCCGCGCCGACGCCTGGGCGGGCGCCCATAGCCTGAGGTTGGAGCCTGCACAACCAATGCGAGGGAGGCAGCCTTGGCCCGGGTGATAGCGTCGACTCGACGTCCTGTCCCGAGCGTGCCCCTGCACCCGCGCGTGCGATCGACCCCGCCGATGACCCCCTCCCTCGTGCCGCGCGTTGCGATGCTGCTGTCGGCTCTCCTGCTGGCCGCCGGCTGTGCCAGCACGCGCGCGCCGGGCGCCGCCGCGCAGCCAGCCGCACCGGCCGGATTCGTCGCCAGCGCGCATCCGCTGGCAACGCAAGCCGGCCTCGACGTCCTGCGTCGCGGCGGCAGCGCCGTCGACGCCGCCATCGCGGTGCAGGCGATGCTGGGCCTGGTCGAACCACAAAGTTCCGGCCTGGCCGGCGGCGCGATCGTGCTGCACTACGACGCCACGACCCGGCGCGTGGACAGCTACCTCGGCCGCGAGCGTGCGCCGGCAAGTGCGACGCCGGCGATGTTCAGCGATGCCGACGGCCGGCCGCTGTCGACGGCGCAAGCCATGCTCGGCGGACGCGCGACCGGCGTGCCCGGCGTCCTGCCCGCGCTGGAACGCGCGCATCGCGACCATGGGCGGCTGCCCTGGGCCTCGCTGTTCGGGGCGGCGACCACGCGCGCGGCGGAGGGGTTCCCGGTCACGCCGCGGCTGCAACGCCATATCGCCGGTGGTTTCCCGCAGGCGGCCGCGCCGGACGTGGTGGCATTGTTCGCCGGCCCCAACGGCGAGCCGCTGCGCACCGGCGAGGTGATGCGCAACCCGGCCTATGCCGACAGCCTGCGCCGGGTCGCGGAACACGGCGCCGCGGCGCTGCAATCCGGGCCGCTCGCCGAGGCGATCATCGCCCGCGTCGCCGCGCCGCCGCTGGGCGCGACGATGACCGCCGCCGACCTGGCCGGAAACCGCGTGGAACGCGGCGACGCGCTGTGCCGCCCGCTGCGCGAGTGGGTGCTGTGCGTGCCGCCGCCGCCATCGAGCGGCGTCGGGCTGCTGCAGCTGATGCTGCTGCTCGACGGCACCGACATCGCCGCGCGTGGTCCGCACGATGCGCGCGCCTGGCTGCTGTTTGCCGAAGCCAGCCGCCTGATGTACGCCGACCGCGACCACTACGTGGGCGATCCCGACTTCGTCGCCGTGCCGGTCGACGGGCTGCTGGATCCCGCTTACCTCGCGTCCCGCCGTGCACTGATCGGTACCCGTGCGGCGCCGGTCGCGCCACCCCACGGCCAGCCACCCGGTGCGCCCCCGGCCAGCGACGACGCCAGCGTCGAACCCGGTGGCACCAGCCACCTGGTGGTGGTCGACCGCGACGGCAACGCAGTGTCGATGACCACCACCATCGAGTCCTTCTTCGGCTCCGGGCGCGTGGTCGGCGGCATGCTGCTCAACAACCAGCTGACCGATTTCTCGTGGTCGCCCGGCGGCGCGGCGGCCAACGCGATCGCGCCGGGCAAGCGTCCGCGCTCGTCGATGGCGCCGGTGATCGTGCTTGATCGCGAGGGCGGCTTCGTCGCGGCGCTGGGCTCGCCGGGCGGCAACGCCATTCCCGCCTACATCGCCAAGACCTTGATCGGAGCGCTGTACTGGACGCTGCCGCTGCAGCAGGCCGTGGCGCTCCCGAACCTGGTCGCGCGCGGCGAACGCTTCAACGGCGAAGCCGCTTCGTTCGCCCCCGCGCTGCGTGCGGAACTGTCCGCGCTCGGCGTCGAAGTCGTGCCCGGCTCCGGCGAGGATTCGGGCCTGCACGGGGCGCTGCTGCGCGCCGGCACGCTGGAGGGCGCGGCCGACCCGCGCCGCGAGGGCGTCGCCGAGTCGCTATAGTCGCCGGATACGGATGTGCGCCGGTCGCGCCGAGGTCCGTCCGCAGCCACGGGTCCGGTCCATGCGCTTCCGCCAGATCGAAGTCTTCCACGCCGTCTACACCACCGGATCGATCAGCGCCGCCGCGCGTGCCCTGCACGTGTCGCAGCCCTCGGTCAGCAAGGTGCTGCACCACACCCAGCAGAAGCTCGGGCTGGAACTGTTCCGCCTGGTCCGCGGGCGGCTGGTCGCCACCGACGAGGCGCATGCGTTGTTCGTCGAGGTGTCGGAGGTGTTCAACCGCCTGACCTCGCTGCAGAAGACCGTCGGCAACCTGCGTAACCTCGCCGGCGGGCGGATCCGGCTGGCGGTGGTGCCATCGCTGGGCCTGCACGTCGCGCCGCTGGCGATCGCGCGCTTCCGCGAGCGCTACCCGGAGGTGACGTTCGAGGTGCAGACCCTGCACTACGACGACCTGTTCGAGGCGCTGTACGAACGCACTTGCGACATCGCCATCGCCTACGACGCGCCATCGCACCCGCGCATGAAGCGGCGCGAACTCGACACCGCCGAGTTGATGCTGCTGTTCCGCCGCGACAGCCTGCCCGATGCCGGCGAGCGCGTGCCGCTCAGGCGGCTCGATGGCCAGGACATGATCGGCCTCACCGCCGGCGGCCCGGTCGGCGACCTGCTCAATCGCGAGCTGGTGCGCCAGGGCATCACCGTGCGCGAGGTCGTGTCCAACCAGACCTTCTTCGTCGCCGCCGCGCTCACCCGCTGCGGCGCGGGCATGGCCGTGGTCGACGAGTTCACCGCCCGCGCCAGCGCCGATGCGGAGGTGCTGCATCGCCCGCTCTCGCCGCCCATCCGCTACACCATCCAGTGCGTGTACCTGGAGGACCGGCCGCCGTCCAAGGCCGCCACCCAGTTCATCGCGCTGTTCTCGAAGATCCTGCGCGAGTCGCGCGAGTAGCCGGCCCGCGCGGGGCGTGCTCAGCCCGGGTCCTGTGCCGGCAGGCGATCGAGCCGGATGCGGTTGGCGAACAGCGAGAACGCCAGCATGCCGGCCAGGCCGTTGGCGCGCGCGACCCAGTCCGGGAGCCAGCGCGGCGCGACCAGCACGCCGTCGTCGAACAGCGGATCGAAGGCACGCACGTCGTCGAGCGTCATCTTGCCCGCGAACAGGCGCCGGCACTGGCGCAGGCGGCCTTCGCGCAGCGCCTCGCGGAAGAAGGTGTGCACCTCGACCAGGCCGCGCAGGTACACAGTGTCCTTGGTGAACGCCGCGCCGCCGTGCAGCGGCACGCCGCGGAACACGCGCTGCGCCGAGGCGAAGCTTTCCGCGTCGTCCTGCCCCGCCTCGCGGAAGTGGCGGAACACCTGCAGGAAGTCGGCGCCTTCCAGCGCCATCGCGATCGCCTCGGTGCGCAGGCTGATGCGCTTCATGCGCTCGATGTCGATGCTGCCGGTGATCTGCTCGGCCAGCACCGCCAAGCCTTCCTGGGTGGTGGTGACGCGCGGCGACGACAGCGCCAGGCTCGGCATCGCCGTCTGCCCACGGCCGTTGAGCGCGGTGAGCGAGTGCACCAGGGCCTCGTGGTGCAGCAGCTGGTGGCGGTCGTAGTCGGTGAATGCCGCGCCGTCGCGCAGGCGGATGCGATAGGCGCCGGCAGCCGCCTTGGCGATCATGTCGGCGTCGAGTTCGACCACGATCACGCGCGAGCCGAAGAAGGCATCCAGTGCATTCTGCAGCTGCAGCTGCAGCGCGGTGGCCGAGATCGCGACCTGCTCCTGCGGCGCCAGCAGCTCGCGGTCGAGTTCGCGGGCGATGTCGATGAAGTGTCGCGCGGCGTCGCGCGTGGTGGTGCCGCCGCCAGGCAACGGATCCTCGGGATGGCCGTACAGCGCGATCGACAGCGCGCCGGCCTCCGCCGTGCCCAGTGCCTCGAGCAGGCGCGCGGCGACGTCCCACTGCTGCGCGGAGTCGACGAGGTAGGCGCCGAGCGGATGGTCGGCGTCGGCGGCGGCGGCGATCGCCTGCAGTTCGCGCCGGGCCCCGGCGTGGTCCTGCCGCGGGTACTCGACGACGGGCATGCGCTCGATGCCGTGCGCAAGGTCGTCGAGGAAGCCGCGCTGCACCGCCGCCGGCCAGCTGGCGAGGGTCAGCACGCGGATGCCGCGCGCGGCCTTGACCAGGCGCGCATCGAGCGCGGCGTGGTGGGCGATGGCGTCTGTCATCGGCGGGCGCGGTCCGTCAGTGCTTGCCGTACTTGTCGTCGAGCCGCTTGTTGAGCGCCTTGCCCTGCACCCGCGCATCGGCCTTCTGCGCCAGCCGCGTCGCCAGCTTGTCGGCGGCACCGGCAACCTCGTCGCGCAGCTTGAGGTAGTTGGCCAGGCGGCCGGCGTCGAGCATGCCGGCCTCGACCGCCGCGCGCACCGCGCAACCCGGTTCGCGCGCGTGCCGGCAGTCGCGGAAGCGGCACTGCTCCGCCAGCGCCGCGACGTCGGCGAAGCCGCCGTCGGCGAGCTCCTCCTCGCCGGTCGGCTTGAGCTCGCGCATGCCGGGCGTGTCGATCAGGCAGGCCCCCGACGGCAACGCGATCAGCGCGCGATGGGTGGTGGTGTGCCGACCGCGCGCATCGTGCTCGCGCACTTCGGCGGTCTTCATCCTGTCGATGCCGAGCAGCGTATTGGTGAGCGTCGACTTGCCGGCGCCCGACGACCCCACCAGCACCGCGGTGGCGCCGGGCGGCAGGAACGCATCGAGCGCGGCGACGCTGTCCGGATCCTTGGCGTTCACGGCCAGCACGGCGATGCCCTGTGCGGCGATGCCGGCCAGTGCGTCGCGCGCCGCGCCGGCGTCGGCGCCGGGCCGGTCGGCCTTGGTCAGCACCACCACCGGGGTGACGCCGTCGGCCTGCACCAGCAGCAGGTAGCGTTCGATCCGTCGCGGGTTGAAGTCGCCGTCGAGCCCGCACACCACCAGCACCGTGTCGATATTGGCGGCGATCAGCTGCTGGCGGTAGTGCTCGCCGGCCGCGCCGCGCTTGATCGCACTGCGCCGCGGCAGCAGCGCGACGATGCGCTTGCCGTCCTCGACCAGCACCCAGTCGCCGACGACCGCGCGATCCTCCGGCGCCACCTTGCCCTTGCGGTATCCGGCCGGGCGCTGCCACTCCGGCAGCGATTCCACCGCGAGGGCGCGGTCGGGCCCGTCGGCGACCACGTAGCCGGAGCGGTGCTGCTCGACCACCCGCGCCGGCGCCGCCCGCGGATGGGCGGCGATCGCCTCGGCCCAGGGCCCCGGTCCCGGGGCGCCCACCCACGGCCAACCGATCGCCCGCAGCGCGTTGGCGGCGGGAATCAAGCGCGTGGACGGGGTGCCGGCATGGCCGCGATTCTAGGGCCTGTCCCCACCGGCGGCACCTGCCGCGCAGGCCCGCATGGCCGCGATGAGCGCCGCCGACGGCCTGAACAGGCCCTCGCCGCGCGCCGGGAACCCGCAGGGCACCGGGGCCCACGGCGGCGTATGATCCGCGGTTTCGCGGCCTCCCGCCGCCCACGTGCCGTGCCATGTCCGCCCCGAGCCTGCAAACCCGCGAACGCCTGTCCGAAGTCCGCTACGAGATCCGCGGAGAGCTGGCCCGGCGCGCCCGCGAGCTCGAGGGCCAGGGCCGCACCCTGATCAAGCTCAACATCGGCAACCCCGGCGCCTTCGGCTTCCGCGCGCCCGAGCACCTGCAGCGCGCCATCGCCGACCACATCCACCAGACCGATCCCTATACCCACCAGCAGGGCCTGCCGGTGGCGCGCGAGGCGATCGCCGCGCACCACGCCGCACGCGGCACGCCGCATGTCTCGCCCGAGCGCGTGTTCGTCGGCAACGGCGTCAGCGAACTGATCGACATTTCGCTGCGCGCCCTGCTCAACCCCGGCGACGAAGTGCTGGTGCCCTCGCCCGACTACCCGCTGTGGTCGGCGGCGACGATCCTCAACGACGGCCGCCCGGTGTTCTACCGCTGCCACGAGGGCAACGGCTTCCTGCCCGACCCGGTGGAGATGGAGGCGCTGGTCTCCGCCCGCACCCGCGCGATCGTGCTGATCAACCCGAACAACCCCACCGGCGCCACGTATCCGCGCGAACTGCTCGAACGCATCGTCGCGATCGCCGCCAAGCACAACCTGCTGCTGCTGTGCGACGAGATCTACGACAGCATCCTCTACGACGACGCGACCTTCGTGCCGGTCGCGCCGATCGCCGGCGACGTGCCGTGCCTGTCGTTCGGCGGCCTGTCGAAGGTGCATCGTGCCTGCGGCTGGCGCGTGGGCTGGGCGGTGCTGTCGGGCGACCCGAAGCGCAGCACCGAGTTCCGGCATGCGCTGGACCTGCTCGGCGCGCTGCGCCTGTGCGCCAACGTGCCCGGCCAGTTCGCGATCGAGGCCGCGCTCACCGGCGCCGACACCATCACGCCGCTGTGCCGTCCGGGCGGCCGCCTGCACGAGGCGCGCCAGGCGGTGATCGACGCCTGCAATGCCAGCGAGCACCTCAAGCTGGTGGCGCCGGCCGGCGCGCTGTACGCCTTCCCCGGCGTCACCGGCGATGCGCTCAAGGGCTTCGACGACCACGGCTTCGCGCTGGAGATGCTGGAAAGCGAGGACGTGCTGCTGGTCCCCGGCACCAGCTTCAACGTGCCCTACCGCAACCACTTCCGCGTGACCCTGCTGCCGCAGCCGGAACAGGTGCGCGAGGTGTTCGCGCGCATCGATCGCGTGCTCGAGCGTCGCGCGCAGGCCAACGGCAAGGTGGTGCCGCTGGCCAAGAAGGCGCGTCCGGCGGCCTGACGGCACCCGGCGCCTTCGATGCCGACACCGCCGCTTAGCTACCTCGCCCTCGGCGACAGCTACACCATCGGCGAAGGAGTCGAACCGGAAGGCCGCTGGCCGATGCAGCTGGCGCATGCCCTGCGCGCGCAAGGCATCCCGCTCGCGGATCCGCGCATCATCGCCACCACCGGCTGGACCACGGACGAACTGTCGGATGCCATCGACGCCGCCGAGCCGCTGGGCACCTTCGACTTCGCTTCGCTGCTGATCGGCGTCAACAACCAGTACCGCGGCCGCGACGCGGCGCAGTACCGGGACGACTTCTCCGCGCTGCTCGACCGTGCCATCGGCTTGGCGAACAATCGCGCCGACCGCGTGCTGGTGCTGTCGATCCCGGACTGGGGCGTGACGCCGTTCGCCATCCAGTCCGGCCGCGACCGCGACCAGATCGCGCGTGAACTCGACGACTACAATGCCGCGGCATGCGAGGCGTGCGCCGCGCGCGGCGTTGCCTTCGTCGACATCGCGCCGGCCAGCCGGGCACGCGGCGGCGAGGACGCCATGCTCGCCGACGACGGCCTGCACCCGTCCGCGACCATGTATTCGCAGTGGACGCAACTGGCGCTGCCGGAGGCGATTCGTTTACTGTCCCCGGCATGACCGGATCCCACCCGCGGCCCATGGATGCCGCCGCCGCGAGGCACATCGCCCGCGCCTTCCTGCCCGAGCGCGTGCTCGGCAACCGCTACGACTACTACTACACGCTGACCAAGCTGCGCACCGATCCGCTGTACCCCGGCGTGCTGGATGCGCTGCGCCGGCATGACGCGCCGCTGCTCGACCTCGGCTGCGGCCTCGGCCTGCTCGCGCACGCGCTGCGCCTGGACGGGCAGGCGATGGCCTATCGCGGCGTGGACATCGATGCGCCGAAGATCGAACGCGCGCGCCGCATCGCCGCCAGGGCCGGGCTCGCGGATACGCGTTTCGACGTCGTCGACCTCGCGGCCGGCTACCCGCCGCATGCGGGCAACGTCGCGATCCTCGACGTGCTGCAGTTCCTGACACGCGAACAACAGGCAACGCTGCTGGATGCCGCGATCGCGATGCTGGCGCCGGGCGCGGTACTGGTGATGCGCGCCGCGCTGGACGATGGCAGCGCACGCATCCGCCGTACGCGCGGCGCCGACCGCTTCGCCGCGCTCACCGGCTGGATGCCGGACCGGCCCAAGCACTACCCGGCCGTCGACGAACTGCACGCGCGTTTCGATGCCGCCGGCCTGGCGGCCGACATCGTGCCGTGGTTCGGCAATACGCCATTCAACAACTGGCTGGTGGTTGCGCGTCGCTGAGTGGATGGACGCTCAGGCGTCCGGCAGCACCGCGCGGTAGCCCCGCGCATCCAGGCGCTGCAACAGCTTCCCGATCATCTCGACGTTGCGCCCGTGCGCCGCGCCTTCGTGCAGCAGCACGATCGCGCCCGGCGACAGGCCTTGCTCGAGCTTGCCGAGCACGCGCGCGACGTCGCCATCGACCGCATCGAACCCGCGCGCGCACCAGCCCACGCGCGCCAGGCGCGCATCGCGCAGCGGCGCATGCACGAAGGGATTGGCGTGCCCGACCACGGCGCGGAACCAGCGCGGCGCCTCGCCGGTGATCGCCTGCAGTTGCCGCTGGCAGCCCTCGATCTCCTCGCGCAGGCGGCGCGGGCCCAGCGCCCAGAACCAGGCCTGCGGATGGCTGCGGCTGTGGTTGCCGATGCCGTGCCCGCGCCGCGCGATCTCGCGCACCAGCTCCGGTCGCGCCGCGGCGCGGTCGCCGACGAGGAAGAACGTGGCCCGCGCCGCGTGCGCATCGAGCAGGTCGAGGATCGCCGCGGTGTCCTCCGACGGGCCGTCGTCGATGGTCAGCCAGACCACCGGATCGGTGCCCGGCAGGCGTGACCGCACCGGCCCGTACAGCGCGGCGTTCGGCGCCAGCACGCCCCACAGCGCCAGCGCGTGCGTGGCCAGCAGCAGCGGCAGGCCCAGCGGCCAGCCCCAGTGCCACCAGACCCACGCGACCGCCAGCTGCGACAGCAGCAGCAGGGGCAGCCAGGCCCGCGGATGGCGCGGGATGCGGTGCAGGACGTCCATCGCCGCATGATGCCATCGCGACGCCGGTGCATCGCAGTGTTGCGGGTCCGCGCGCGGCGATCGCGCTACCATGGGCGGCCCCGCTCCAAGGATGCCCGCCATGTCCCTCGATCCCGCCCTGCGCGCCCGCATCGACGCGCTGTTGCAGGCCAACCGCGCCGTGCTGTTCATGAAGGGATCGCCGGACGCGCCGCAGTGCGGGTTCTCGGCGAAGGCGGTCTCCGCGCTCGACGCACTCGGCGCCGACTACGCCCATGTCGACGTGCTGGCCGACCCCGCGATCCGCGAGGGCATCAAGGCCTACGGCGACTGGCCGACGATCCCGCAGCTGTACATCGATGGCGACCTCGTCGGCGGCAGCGACATCATCCTGCAGATGGTCAACAGCGGCGAACTGCACGGTGCGCTCGGCCTGCCGGCGCCCGACCGCACGCCGCCGGCCATCACCATCACCCCGGCCGCGCTCGCGATGATCCGCAACGCGCTCGCCGATGCCGGCGGCGAAGTGGTGCTGCAGGTCGACGTCGACCGCAACTTCCGCACCCGCCTCAACCTCGCGCCGGCGGACGCCGACGCGATCACCGCCGAGGTCGACGGCGTGCGCGTGCAGTTCGACATCGCCGGCGCGCGCCGCGCCAACGGCATGACCATCGACTTCGCCGACGACGTGCGCGGCAAGGGCCTGGTGATCGACAACCCGAACGCGCCCAGGCCGGTCGTGCAGCTGCCGCCGACCGAGGCCGATGCGAAGGTCCGCGCGGGCGAGCTGCTGCTGGTCGACGTGCGCCCCGCCGACGAACGCGCGATCGCCTCGGTCGCGGTGCCGTTCAGGACCTTCGATGGCGACGGCCGCGCCGAACTCGAAGCGCTGCCGAAGGACACCGCGCTTGCCTTCCTGTGCCACGGCGGCGGCCGCAGCCAACGCGCCGCCGAGGAGTTCCGCGCGCTGGGATTCGGCAAGGTGCACAACGTCGCCGGCGGCATCCATGCGTGGTCCGAAACCGTCGACGACGCGATCCCGACGTACTGATTCGGCGGGCAGTACCGATCATTTAGCCTCACCGATTCGATTGCCCTTCCCCTGCTGGGCGGGGAAGGTGCCCGCAGGGCGGGGGGCATTGCACGCGCGCAGCCCCCTCATCCGGTGCTGACGCGCCACCTGCTCCCGCCGGGCGGGACAAGGAGACGCATCCGGCCTAGAACCCGCCGCCCGCGTCCAGCCACGCCTGCTCGTCGGGCGTGTTGATGCGGCCCAGCGCGCGGTTGCGATGCGGGAAGCGGCCGAAGCGTTCGATCACGTCGAGGTGTGCCTGTGCGTACTTCGCGTACTCCTCGTTGCCGAGCGCGCCGAACAGCGCGACCGAGCGGCGCTGGTCGCCGATGTCCTCGGCATGCTCGAACGGCAGGTAGATGAAGGCACGCAGCTCGGGTTCGACCTGCTGGTCGAGTCCGGCATCGACCGCGCGGTTCGCGTAGTGCAGGGCCAGCGGATCGGTCGCGAAGGCGTGGCCGCTGCCGCGGAAGATATTGCGCGGGATCTGGTCGAGCAGGATCAGCAGCGCCAGCGCGCCCTCGGCGCCGTCCATCCAGCCCTCGTGCTCGCGGCGCGCGGCGGCGAAATGCGGGTCGAGGAAGCGCTCGCGGCACTGCCCGTCGAACGCGGCGCCGCCGTTGAACCACTTCGCCTGGCCGGCCTCGCGCCAGAACGCGACGACCGCGGCGGGCGACGCGGCGCTCACAGGAAGGCCTTTTCGGCGGCGGACGGCTCGTGCCACCAGTCGTTGTCGCGGCCGTTGGCGTAGCGCACCGGCGCGGCCGCCAGCAGCGCGTCGTCGACGTTGTCCAGGCAGGCCAGCTGCACCGAGACGAATGGCCCGCCGGCCTCGGGGATGTCGCCGTGGCCGTAGGGCCGCACGCCACAGGTGCTGCAGAACGGCCAGTGCACCACGCCGTTGCGGAAATAGTCGATGCTCGCGGCCGGGTCGCTGAGCAGGCGGAAGGCATCGGGCTTGACGCTGGCCGACCAGTTGCGCGTCTTGCGGCAGATGCCGCAGTTGCATTTGCCGCCGCCGTTGGCGAGGTCGAGGTCCACTTCGAACCGCACGTTGCCGCAGTGGCAACTGCCGGTATGCGTCTGCCTGGCCATCGTCATGCCCTCTTCGCTGCACGGAGCGCGCAGCATAGCGCCCACGCGTGGGCGCAGCGTCAGGGCTACTCGTCGAAGCGCAGGTGCCGCACCGACTTGCCGTGGCGGCGGATCAGGCGCAGCGCCTCGATCCCGATCTGGATGTGGCGCTCCACGTATTCGGCGCTGACCTTGGCGTCCGAGGCTTCGGTCTTCACCCCTTCCGGGATCATCGGCTGGTCGCTGACCAGCAGCAGCGCGCCCGACGGGATGCGGTTGGCGAAGCCGGCGGCGAACACGGTGGCGGTTTCCATGTCGATCGCCATGCAGCGCATCAGGCGCAGGCGTTCCTTGAAGGCCTCGTCGTGTTCCCAGACGCGACGGTTGGTGGTGTAGACGGTGCCGGTCCAGTAGTCGTGGCCAAGGTCGCGGATCATCGTGGAGACCGCGCGCTGCAGGGCGAACGCCGGCAGCGCCGGCACTTCCGGCAGCAGGTAGTCGTTGGACGTGCCTTCGCCGCGGATCGCGGCAATGGGCAACACCAGGTCGCCGAGCAGGTTCTTGCGCTTGAGGCCACCGCACTTGCCGAGGAACAGCACGGCCTTGGGCATGATCGCCGACAGCAGGTCCATCATGGTCGCGGCATTGGGACTGCCCATGCCGAAGTTGATCATGGTGATGCCGTCGGCGGTCGCGCTGGGCATCGGCCGGTCGAGGCCGACGACTTCGGCGCCGGTCATGCGGCTGAAGTGGCCGAGGTAGCCGCCGAAGTTGGTCAGCAGGATGTGTTCGCCGAACTGGTCGAGCGGCACGCCGGTGTAGCGCGGCAGCCAGTTCTCGACGATCTGGTCTTTCTCTTTCATGGCCGTGTCCTTTTGTGCGCATTTTCACACAGCCGCGGCGGACGGCGCTTGGCGCGGCGGCGTCCAGCGGCTACCGTCGGCGTTTCGCCCGGGGAGACCGCCATGCTTCGCACCCTGCTCCGACCTGCCGCCCGGCCCGTGCCGGGAGGCGTGTCCGCCGCGCTCTGCGCCGCCCTGCTGCTCGGCGGCTGCGCCCACACCGCGCCGGGCGATGCACCGCCGTCCACCACCAACCGGCCGGTGAAGGGCGAGGCGCCATTCGCCAGCACCTACCGGCCGATCACCTCGCCGCCGGTGCTGATCACCGGTGCCACCGTGCTCACCGGCGACGGCCGCCGCCTGGAGCAGGCCGACGTGCTGCTGCAGGACGGCAAGGTGGCCGCCGTCGGCAGCGGCCTGTCCGCCGGCGCCGACGCGATCCGCGTCGACGGCCGCGGCAAGTGGGTGACGCCGGGCCTGATCGACGTGCATTCGCACCTGGGCGTGTATCCCAGCCCCGGCGCCAGCGCGCACAGCGACGGCAACGAAGCGACCAGCCCGGTCACCGCCCAGGTGTGGGCCGAACATTCGGTGTGGCCGCAGGACCCGGGCTTCGGCGCCGCGCTGGCCGGCGGCGTCACCACCCTGCAGATCCTGCCCGGCTCGGCCAACCTGGTCGGCGGCCGCGGCGTGACGCTCAAGAACGTGGCCGCCACCACGGTGCAGGACATGAAGTTCCCCGGCGCGCCGCACGGGCTGAAGATGGCCTGCGGCGAGAACCCCAAGCGTGTCTACGGGCAGAAGGGCGGGCCGGCGACGCGCATGGGCAACGTCGCCGGCTACCGCGCGGCGTTCATCGACGCACAGGACTACGCGAACAAGCGCGCCAAGGACGCCTCCGGCAAGCGCGACCTCAAGCTGGAAACCCTGGCCGGTGCACTCGACGGCGACATCCTCGTGCACATCCACTGCTACCGCGCCGACGAGATGGCGCAGATGCTTGACCTGGCGAAGGAGTTCAACTTCAGGATCACCGCCTTCCACCACGGCGTGGAGGCCTACAAGATCGCCGACCGGCTTGCCGCCGAAGGCGTGTGCGGCGCGCTCTGGGCCGACTGGTGGGGCTTCAAGATGGAGGCCTTCGACGGCATCCAGGAGAACATCGCGCTGGTCGACCGGGTCGCGAACGGCTGCGCGATCGTGCATTCGGATTCCGACGAGGGCATCCAGCGCCTCAACCAGGAGGCGGCGAAGGTGATGGCGAATGCGCATCGGGTCGGCATCGAGATCGCGCCCGAGCGCGCGATCCGCTGGGTGACCCAGAACGCGGCGCGCGCGCTGGGCGTGCTCGACCGCACCGGCACGCTCGACGCCGGCAAGGCCGCCGACGTGGTGCTGTGGAACGGCAATCCCTTCAGCGTCTACGCACACGCCGAACAGGTGTACATCGATGGCGCGCGCCTCTACGACCGCAACGATCGTTCACGCCAGCCGGTGACGGATTTCATGCTCGGCCAGCCGGTGGTGCAGGGAGGTGCGCGATGAGCCGCCGCCTTCCGCTCCTCTCCGGTGCCCTTGCCTG